>NZ_CP108358.1 GCF_036237315.1 Streptomyces sp. NBC_01351
CACAGCGCTGCGCGCTGTGCCAACGAACCGCTTCGCTTCGCTCAGCGGGAGGGCGCTTCGCGCCCTCAGGGCTGGCCCTTCGGGCCCGGTGTCCTGCGCTTCGCTCCGGACGGGTTCGGGATTCCGCTTCGCTTCATCCCGAACGGCCTGCTACGCAGGCCAGGGTGACCCCGTTTCACGGGGTCCGGGCCTTCGGCCCGTTGGGCAGGTCCGCTGCGCTCCCCCGCCCGGGTCCTTCCGGCTCCGGTGCAACGTAGGCTCGTCTACGCAACAGGTGGTCCCACTGGAGGGGACAGGGATGGAGCGAGGAGTGCGTCGGGCTGCCGGCACACAGTCATTCACAGACCTTCTTCGGCACCCAAAACGTATCGTCGGACATTTCACAGCGGAGGCTCAGGGCCGCGCAGAGGCGGACATCGCCGCGTTGAACGCGGGCGAGGCTCGCGCTGTCTCCGCCTTCACCCGAGACGGCAGCCGTTTCCGGCAGGGCATCCTGATTCTCGATCCCGCCGCACCATCACCCGTGGTGTGGCTGCCGTTCCGGCTCTTCCGCCGATCCGGTGAAAGCATCGCCCTACTCGCCCCCTTCCACGTCCACGGAGCAGGCCCCGTGACCGACCCAGGCAGTCACACAATCGACAAGAACCAGTTCCGCCTGCTGTCCATACAAGACGCCGACCAGTACTGGGAAATCGCCATCCCCACCATCGATGTCCCTCTGGTCCGAGCCGCACTGCGCTGAGCAGACACCTCGGGATCAGTGAATGCTTCAAACTGAGACCCAGATTTAAACTGGAAACGATCACGCCTAACCATCCCCAGCGACCGGCGCGAGTTGTCGGCGATCGGTGAAACTGCACCTTGCTCAACCAACCTGCGTAGTCGCACCTCAACCGACAACAACCGCAGGTCAGACGGCCCGGAAGTCCAGACACTGCGCAGATTCAATGAGCCAACCCATCACCAAGCCCACTCACCCAAACTGCACAACCCCAGGTCAGAAGCATGACGATTGCGCAGATTCACTGACCGCCGACAGATATGGGAAACATCGCGCCCACCCGTCCCCAGCCGGACACGGGCCGAGCTGTCGCGGACCAGCGAAACTGCGCAGTAGTCAACCAATCTGCGTAGCCAGGCCCCGAGGTAGGAACCCCACAGGTCAGACAGCTTGCGCACCCTGTACTCCGCGCAGGCTCAGTGAGCCAACGCAGCCACCAACCCGCACAACCCCAGGCCAGGAGCGTGACGAATCCGCAGTTTCACTGACCGCCGACAGAGACCGGGCCCACCCCGGACGCCGGCCGACCCACCCCATCGACACCGCACCCCGCTGTCCAGCAACAACGCACACGATGACACCGAACACACCACACCAGAATGTCACCACCAGGAGCAGACACACCCCTGACCAGCAGCAACAACGACGCCCCGCGATGACAACAACCGCAGCACCCCAGTGACAATCACCCGCAGCGTCGCACCGTGCTGACGCCCATCTGGTGCCACCACCGCACCCATTCACACGCACGGCGCCCACCGCGACGACCGGGCGGGCCCGTGGGCCCGCCCGGTCGTCGTTTCGGTTCAGACCCGCTCGGGCAGACGACGGACGTCCTCGGCGGGGGGCACCTCGGCAGAGGCTTCGTCCTCCGTCCCGAGCCGGTCGCTGATCCGCCGGCATGTCTGGCCGAACTTCCGGCGCAGGCGGGCCACCTTGGGCGCCCAGTACTCCCGCACCAGCACACCCAGGTGCTTGACGACCGGCGGGACCACGACGACCAGGACGACGCCGACGACCGCCCAGGCCACGATCTGGTACTCCGCAGCCGGCGACATGACCGCGTCCATGATGTTGTGCACTTGATCTCCACTATCGATGATCGGGCGCGCGGCGCCCGATCATCGATCAGGCAGCCAGCGCCCAGAACGGGCTTGAGGCATCGAGCTGGAGACCGAGTTCCGGACCACGGGGCACCTCGGGAGAAGCCATCCGGATCACACCGCACGGCGAGCAGGCGAGCGGCGGGCCATGGTCGACATACTGGTACGCCGCTGGGGACAACCACCGCTGAATGACCAGCAGCAGGTCAGCCCGCCAAACCGCGACCATGTCCGCAAGCGCGGCAAGGTCGGCGAACTCCGCCACGTAGGAGATGGCGAGGGGCCCCGCTTCGCGTTCGCGCCACCCGAAGCTGCTCGTCGGCGGGACATCGACAACGGTCGGCGGTAGCAGTCCGGCCGACAGCACGTACGCGCCGAGGATCTCCGGACCGCCGGCCCCCTTCGAGGGCTGCGTGTCGTACTCGGCCCACCGAAGTTCATCGACTCGCGCCTCCGGAACCTCCCCGAAGGCCTCGCTCAAGAGGGCGGCGAAGGCATCACGAACGCCCTCGGACACCCAAGCACGCCGGATCGACTCAAAAAGTGCGGTTAGCCGCGACTGGCCGGCCCATGCCTCGCCCACGCGGGTGACGCGGCCCGGCCTCTGATTCACCTGCAGGCGCAGGGACTCCGTCCGCCCCCAGTACTCCGCAAGCGAGTCCTGACCTGCGAGCGCATCGAACATGTCGTCGCAGAGGCGGGACGTACTCTCGTCCAGTGCCAGACGCGGAGCAGGCGCAAGGATTGAGATCACGCGAGTCGCGTATCCCTCTCTCTGCTCCGCAGTCGTCATGCCCCCATGGTAGCGACGCCGTGAGACGGTCCGCCGCCGATGTTTGCGGCCCGGTGGTACTGCCCCCGGAACTCCGGGCACCGGGCCTCACCCACAGTCCGACCCGCCCCTGGACCTGGCCGGCTATCGGCCGGCCCCTCTGCTGTGGCGCCCGACAGCAGGTCAGCTCGCGTGTAGCTGGGGAGATCCGGCGAGCAGGTCTGATGCCACGCCGAGTACCGGAGCGTATCCGCGGCGGCATGCGCCACATCGCCGGCTACGTACAGGAGCAGCGCATGAAGGGCCTGGCCCCCCGCCTGGGCCCGCCAGGGTGAGAACAGTGCAGTGCCCGGTTTGGATTTAGTGAGCGTTCGTCATGACACCTCATGACGAAGTCCGAACCGACGAGGAGGTCGACGAGACCTTCGACGTGACGTGTCTGTTCTGCGATGGTCAGCGGGCGGTCAGCCGCCACTGTCGTTCGGGCCGGCTCCCGCACGGGAGCTGAACTACGGCCGCGGTCTGCCTGGTGTCCGCTCCGGCGATGGTCATGCAGAGGCCGCTGTTGTCGTTGACGATCCGGTACTGCGGTCGGCCGGCTTCGTCGGCGCCGTCGCGGTCGAGTCGCCATAGGTGGTCGGGGTAGTCGCCGCAAGGGAACTGGTTGACCACGACGCCCGATGCCTTGTTCGCGGCGGGTACGGCCGCGCAGAGGCCGCTGTTGTCGTTGACGACCCGGTACAGGGTCCCGGCGCCGCGGCCCCAGGGTTCGAGGCGCCAGAAGTGGTCGGGGAAGTTGCCGCACCCGAACTGGTTGAGGTCGATGACCTCGGTGCTCGCTCCGGGCACCGCCAGGCAGAGACCGCTGTTCCGGTTCACGATCCGTACCGGCACACCGGCGGGGATCCGCTCCGCTTGCGGGGCCTGGTCTTGGTTGTTGTTGGCCGTCGGCTGCGGGGTGGCGGTCGGCGGAGTCGACGGGGCGACGGGCGGGGCGGCTGGTGCCTGCGGTGGGTCCTGGGAGGCACCGGGCTGGGACGGGTCCGGGGTCGTCGGTTCGGTCGCGAGCGGCTCGGGAGCGATCGACGGGTCGCCGATCTGAACCTGACCGGGCCCGAGTTCGGACGAAGCGGCGGTGTCGGCGGCCTTGTCTTTCGACCGATCCGCCTGGTTGGCGACGACGAGGACCGTGACCAGGACCCCGAGGGCCGCCCACTGGGCCGGGGTCCGCCAGCGGCTGAACCGGTCCGTGCGTCGCCGGGGAGCGGCCGGCTGGGGAGCCTGTACGGCCGTTGTCGGCGCGGGATCCTGCGAGGTCGGAGGGTTGTCTGCGGACAACCCGGAGGTGTCGGCCTCTTGGCGAACATCGCGGGGTGGAGCGGCCTGTGCTTCGACGGGTGATGGGTTCGGGGACGAGAGCTCGTCGGGTGATGGGGCCGGAGCCGCGGCGGAGCCGGAAGTGGGGGTGGCGGGCGGTGATGCCGGGGCGGCCGGCGCCAGGGCTGCTAGCGACGCCATGGCCTCGGTGTGGAGGCGGCGGGCTTTGAGGAGTTGCTCCGCTGGTGTTCGGGCGTCGCGGGGGAAGCGGTCCTCGATGATCTGGGTGAGGCGGGACATCGGGATGATCTTCAGGCCGGAGCGGTACTCGCTCCACACGCTCCTGCTGAGCCGGTACTGGTCCTCCAGCCGGCTCACGGTTAACTCCGCGGTCAGCTCCCGCAGGAACTGTGCGAGGGCGTTGGCCTCGGCCATGCGGCCCTTCAACGGCCCCGGAAGGCGACCTGCTCTGCCCATCTCTCCCCCTTCGGTATGCGGCTCGGATGCCGGCGCGTTCGCACGAGTTCGCGCAAGTTCGCGGTTGTCCGGTTTTCACATCGCCGCTGACCTGCGCTGATCCCGTTTCGCCCCTACGGATAATCAGATCAGGTTCCAGCGTGGTGTTCCACCGCTTCCCGACAGCCCGGGCGGCGGAGATCACCACAGCGAAGGGACCACCGTGGACCGTGTGTTCATCCGCAGGCCCAAGCGCCTCGCGGCCGTATCGGGACTCGTCATAGCCGTGGGCCTGGCCGTCGTCCCGGCCCAGGCCGACAGCAAGCCCTCCTATGAGCGGCCCGCCACGACGGGGAGCATCGGGCAGAGCGCGGCCCCCGGTGGGCTGGTCACCCGCGACCAGGTCATCGCCCGCGCCAAGCACTGGGTGGACAAGGCCGTCCCCTACAGCCAGACGAGTTGGTGGAAGGACGACGCGACCGGCGGCCGCTACCGGCAGGACTGCTCCGGCTTCGTCTCCATGGCCTGGCAGCTCAAGGACAGCCTCACCACCCAGTCGCTGCCCTCCGTCGCGGACAGGCTCTCCGGCTTCGACCAGCTGGAGGCCGGCGACGCCCTCGACTACCCGGCCACCCACACCGTGCTGTTCGGCGGCTGGTCCAACAAGGCCAAGGGCGACTTCGTTTACTACAGCGAAAGCCGCAGCGGCCGGCCCGCCCGCAAGGACACCGCCAACATCCACGACAGCCGTATCGCCGGCCACCCCCGCACCGCCTACATCCCCCTCCGCTACAAGAAGATCACCACCACACCCCGGACGCCCGGCCCGGCACCAACCCAGCCCACCGCACCTGCGAAGCCCGCCCCGACAGCGACTGCCGTGCCCTCACCGCCGGCCACGGCCACCTCACCTCCGAAGCCCAAGGCGAAGCCGAAGCCGAGTAGCACCACAGCAGCGAGCCCGCAGCCGAGTACCACCGCCCCGGCCGCGTCCGTGCCGCCTTCCGCTTCGACGCCTCGGGCCGACACGGCAGGCGGCCCCACCACGGCTGCCCGGCCGGACGCCACCGTTCCCATGCCCAGCGGCGGCTGCGCACCCACCGTCCGGATCTCCTTCTGGCAGTGGATCTTCAGTTTCTGAATCGCTCCCCTCCGCGCCCGTTTCCCTCCCGCCAAACGTTCCCCGAAGGGATCTCGATGAACGCCGTCATGCCCCAACACGACCGACGGGACCCCCAGCGAGCCACGAACTGGTGGCACCGCATCCACGGCGCCCTGCGCATGTTGTGCCTGCTGGTCGTCGGAGTCGTCGCCCTCGGTGTCGCGGCGAACGCCGCCCCCGCCAAGCGGCAGTTCCACCGGGCCTCCGCCCCGGCGCCGACGCTCGCGATGGAGCAGATCGTCACCACCGGCACGGCCGTCTACGCGCTCTCCGCCGACCACCAAGGCGTCTACGAGTGGTCCACCCACCAGGACAACTGGATCAAGGTGTTCGGGCCCGCCCGGAACATCTACGCCGGCGGCGGGAACCTCTACGCGACCGATCAGGCCCCGGGCGACATCCACAAGTACGCCGGCAAGCCCGGCCAGTGGAACCGCATCGGCGGCCCCGGCCTGACGTTCGTCGCCACCGGCGAGAAGGTATACGGCGTCAGCCCCGACAGCAGCGGAGTCTGGGAATACAGCGGGAAGGGAGACGTCTGGGCCAGAATCGGTGGACCCGCCAAGAATCTCTACGCCGGCCCTGCCAAGGACGTCCGCCGCTCCGTCAAGGACCTCAACCGCCGCCCGCTCAACACCCTCTACAAGACCGACCTGGCGACCGGCGACCTCTACAAGTACGACGGAAAGCCCGACCAGTGGACCAACGTCGGCAGTCCCGGCGCCACGTTCGCCGTCACCGACGAGAACCTCTACGGACTGACCCCCGACCGCTCCGCCGTCGTCGAACGCGACACGAAGAGTGGCAAGTGGAAGGGCGTCGGCGGGCCCGCCGGTGACATCTTCAGCAGCAATACGCTCTATAAGACCGACAAGGTGACCGGCGACCTCTACAAGTACAACGGCAAGCCCGGCCGGTGGAACCGCATCGGCGGCCCCGCCGCCGCCTTCGCCACCAGCGGTGACTACCTCTACCGGCTCTCCTCCGACCGCCGCTCCGTCCAGAAGTACAACGGCAACGGCGCCACCGACCAGTGGCTCGACCTGCGGGCTCCCGTCACCCCGGCCACCCGCGCGGAGAAGATCGCCCGCCTGACCGCCCTCACCCAGTTCGGGACCGACGCCACCAACGCCTGGTACCGGGAGTACGGCGCCCACCGCACGGGCAAGCCCGACCGCTACGAGTTCCGGTGGACCACCAACGTGTGCAACTCTCCCGCCCCGAACTCCATCGGCAGCTACGACTTCACCCTCGCCTGCGTCCGCCACGACTTCGGTTACCGCAACTACCGCGACCTCTTCGGTGAGGCGGCCTTCCGCGACAACCCGACCGGCAAGCAGCGCATCGACCAGATCTTCCTCCAGGACCTGAACCAGGTCTGCGACCAGCGGGGCTGGCCCAAGGCCTACACCCCCTCCGATCGCGCAGCATGCAAGGCGGCCGCCAACACCTACTTCGGCGTTGTCGTCCGCTTCGGCTGAGCCGCACCGCCACGCCCGCGCCCGCGGTCGGCCACATGCCCGTGGGGCCCCTCGTCTGGACGAGGGGCCCCACGGGCATGTCGCCGTCACTCAGTCGCGGAGCTCGGGCCAGTCGTCCTTGTTCGCGCAGGATTCGTAGTCGTAGCGGGTGAGGCGGTCCCACTCCGTTCCGGTCGCGTGCTCGAACGCCTCCTCGTGGACGTAGAGCAGTTGCTCGCAGCCTCGTGCGGTGAACCGCGCGAACCGTTCCGGATGGCCGAACACGCTCTCGTACGCCTGACGGCCGGCGGCTACGGCGGCGGCCCGCGCGTACAGGAAGCCGTCGTCCGACTGCGGAAGCGGCGAGCCGTCGGACAGCTGTATCCCGAGGACGGGCAGGGTGCCGAAGGCCGCCTGGTCCAGCCGGTAGAGGGCTTCCGCGAGGCGCTCGCCGAAGCCGATGATCTGTTCTATTGGTTCGCGCGAGAGCACCTCGGTCAGGCGCGTGCAGGCCTCCTCGAGGTCCTCGCAGGTCTCGGTGCCGGCCTCGCCGCCGAGAACCTCGACGAGCTGCCAGAACCGCTCCCAGGTCATCACCGGCAGGCCGGGGTCGACACCGTTGTTCGGAGGTGTCCTCACATCGCTCACCCAACTCCTGCTGCCGGCCGCCGTCCTCGCTGCCCGGAAGCATCACATGCCCCTCTGACACGACGGGCGGCCGGTGGCTTGTGTCAGGGGGAGGTCGGCCGGGTCCAGTGCGGATCGCGACCGCTCAGGCCGACTGCGCGGTCCAGCAGTGGGGCGGCGTCCGGTACGGGCACGACGGGGCCGAAGATGCCGCCGGCCTCGTCGTCGACGGCCGACAGCAGGAACGCGTGCGAGGCGTGCAGTGCGGCCTGGTCCGGTGCGTAGTCCTGGCCTGTGGCCCGGGCCAGGTCCCAGCCGTGGATCACCAGTTCGTCGACGGCCACCGCACCCATGACGTCGCCCGGCAGGTCCACTCCGCCCGCGCGGGTCGTGCCCGTCCAGGCGGCCGGGTCCCTCCAGGCTTCGGCCAGTTCGCCGAGGGCCCGGGGCAGTTCCTCCCGCCAGTCGGCGGGCAGCGAGAGCGCGGCTTTGTCGGGGGCCGTGTCCGTCGTGGGGCCCAGGTTCTTGCGGGCCGCGTCGCGGAAGGCGACGGCGAGGCCTGCGAGGTGCGCCAGCAGGTCGCCGACGGCGTACTCGGGGCAGGGCGTCGGGTCGGCCAGTCGGGCGTCGGTGACGCCCGCCGCGAGGCGGGCCACGATCCGGGCTTGTGGTCCGAGGTCGAGAGTCGTCGTATCGGTCATCTGGCGCTCCTCCGGGACGATGGGTCTGGGGAGGGTAGACCGATGTCGGGGGCCGTACTCATCGCGACGCGAGCGGGAGATTCGACCGGGCGGATCGGTTCAGCGGGCGAGCGGGCGTTTGTAGTAGCGCCAGGGGAACCAGCCCGCGCCGACGGGGGTCCAGCCGTCCGCCTCCATCCGCCGGTGCCTGCTGGTGGAGGCGAGGGTCACCCGGCAGTGTTCCCACGGGTGGTCGGACGCCTCCACCTCGTGGAACAGCGCACCGTATCCGACCAGGTGCCAGCCTTCGCGTCCGGCGTCCGCCAGGGCCGCCATCTCGTTGAAGGCGGACAACGGGCTGAGGATGCGGCGCTCGGCGGTGCCGGGTCCGCCCGCGGGCGGTTCGGAGGCCACGGCGTCGGCGGCCTTGGTCGCGAAGCGCTGCTGGGCGGCTTGGCGGCTCACTCCCAGGACGCGGCCGACGGTGTCCCAGCTGTGTCCCGCCGCCCTGGCTCCCTGGACGGCCTCGCGCAGCAGTCGGCTCGCCTCCTCGGCGCCGACGCGCGAGGCGTCCACCAGGCGCAGGTACTCGTCGGCGTCGTGCTCCAGCGATGCGGCCAGCCCTTCGCGGGCGCCGAGGACTGCGGCCGCGACACCTTCCCGGACGAGGACCGCTTCCTGCGGACCCAGCCGCGGTTCGCCCTTCATTTCCGGGCGCCGTGGAGGGGCTCCAGCGCGTCGAGCACCGCCGCGTCGCGGCGCGCCCGGTCGGCGTCCGTACGGGCAGCGGCGCGGGCGGCCAGTGCGCTCGTGGTGGCGATGAGCGCGAGTTCG
This sequence comes from Streptomyces sp. NBC_01351, assembly GCF_036237315.1. Classification (GTDB taxonomy): domain Bacteria; phylum Actinomycetota; class Actinomycetes; order Streptomycetales; family Streptomycetaceae; genus Streptomyces. The sequence goes on from NZ_CP108358.1 coordinate 9,193, forward strand.
ACCACGATCAGCACGACCCAGCCGGCCGTGCTGAACCGGTCGGCGAAGAGCGTGGCCAGCGCGGGCAGGACCGCTGTCAGCGGGAGTAGCGCGATGAAGGAGTCGGTGGGAGGGACAGTGTCCTTGTGGGACACAGCCTTCGGGTTCAAGATCGGCATGCGTCAAGGAAACCTTGACGCGATCGTGGTGTCAAGGATTTCTTGACACGCTCAGGCGTCGTTGCGCTTGAGCATGTAGTAGCCGCCGGCCAGGGAGGCCGCCGCCCACAGCGCCATGATGGCGAGGCCCGTCCACGGGCCGTACGGCGGTCCGTTGACCTGCTGCACCACCTGCATGACGCTCGTGCCCGCCTGGTCGGGGAAGAAGTAGCCGACCTTCTTGGTGGCGGGCACGAAGTTGAAGATCGGCGCGATCATGAAGAAGTAGGCCATCAGGACGCTGAGGGAGAGCACTGCCTTGCGCAGCATCGTGGCGACGCCGACCGCGAACAGCAGCATGAGCGTCAGGTACACCCCGGCGCCGGTGACCGCTCGCAGCACCCCCGGGTCGCCGAGGGAGGCGCCGTGGTCGCCGAGGAGCGCCTGGCCGACGAAGAACGTCGCGATGCTGGTGGCCATGCCCACGGCCAGGCCCGGTAGGGCGGCGGCCGCGGCCTTGGCGAAGTACATCAGGCCGCGCTGCGGCACGGCGGCGAGCGTGGTGCGGATCATCCCCGTGCCGTACTCGCTGGTGACCACGAGGACGCCGAAGGTGATCATCGCGAGCTGACCGAGGCCCATGCCGATGAAGCTGGTCATCACCGGGTCGAAGGCGGCCTGTTCCGCGGCGTTGAGGGTGTCGAACTCGCCGCCCAGGATGACGCTCAGGAGCGCACCGAGGCCGATGGTCGAGAAGAACGCGGCCGTCAGCGTCCACATCGACGAGCTGATGGTCCGGATCTTCGTCCACTCCGCCCAGAGGACGGCAGTGGTTGCGGCCATGGTCATGACTCCTTCCCGGTGCGGGAGTGGGACGAGAGGGCGAGGGGGGCGTCCGTCGTGGCGCCTGCCCGGTACTCGAGCGAACCCGCGGTAAGCCGCATGAACGCCTCCTCCAGCGAGGCGCGCTGCGAGCCGATCTCCAGCAGCGCGATCCGGTGGGCGGCGGCGAGTTCGGCGAGCACCTCGGCGTTGCCGTCCTGGATCTCGAAGGCCCCGTCCCCGGTGAGGACCGGCACGATCCCCTCGTCGGCGAGGACGTCGAGCAGCCGCTCCGGCTGGGTGGTGCGCAGCCGTACGACGGAGCGGGAGTTGTTCTCGATGAACTCCGCCGTGGAGGTGTCGGCGAGCAGCCGGCCGCGGCCGATGACGATCAGGTGGTCGGCCGTCAACGCCATCTCGCTCATGAGGTGGCTGGAGACGAAGACCGTACGTCCCTGGGCCGCCAGTTGTTTCATCAGGTTGCGGATCCAGAGGATGCCCTCGGGGTCGAGTCCGTTGACGGGCTCGTCGAGCACGAGCGTCTCGGGGTCGCCGAGCAGCGCGGCGGCGATGCCGAGGCGCTGGCCCATGCCGAGGGAGAAGGCGCCCGCGCGCTGGTGGGCCACGTCGGCGAGTCCGACCGTCTCCAGGATCTCTCCGACCCTGCGGTCCGGGATCCTGTTGGAGCGCGCCAGCCACAGCAGGTGGTGGTAGGCGGTGCGGGCGGGGTGGAGGGCCTTCGCGTCCAGCAGCGCGCCGATCCGCTTCATCGGCTCGCGCAGGTCGCTGTAGCGCTTCCCGCCGATGGTGACGCTGCCACCGGTCGGCCGGTCGAGGTCCAGCATCATGCGCATGGTCGTCGTCTTGCCCGCGCCGTTCGGGCCCAGGAAGCCGGTCACCGCGCCGGGGCGCACGGTGAACGTCAGGTCGTCGACGGCGTTTTTGTCCCCGTACCGCTTGGTCAGCCCGCGTAACTGGATCACACGATTCAGCGTAGGCCGCGCGTGTGGCGTTAATGAGGTGTGTGTGGGTGTTTGTCCGGTGATGGTTCCTGGAGGACAGGGGCGCGATGAGGGGGGTGCCCTGCGGGTGTCTTCCTCGGCAGGGGGCGCACGGGGGTGTGTGTTCACAGCCAGCCGCGGCGGGTGGCGTTGACGCCCGCTTGGAATCTGCTGGTCGCGTCCAGGCGTTCCATCAGGTTGGACATCATGCGGCGGACCGTGCGCAGGGATACGCCGAGGCGGCGGGCCGCCGCTTCGTCGGTGTCTCCGGAGGCGACGATGGCGAGGAGGGTGCGCTCCATGGGGGTGCAGCCGTTGTCGTCGGTCGGCGGCTGGTCGCCGAACGAGGTTCCCGTGGACCAGCATTGTTCGAACAGGGCGCACAGGGCGGCCATGATGCCGGGGCTCTGGATCTCCAGTGCGCCGGCGCGGGGGTCGGCCGGGTCCAGGGGGAGGATCGCGATGCGGCGGTCCACGATGATCATCTGGATGGGGACGGTGGGCACGGTGCGCATCTGGCCGCCGTGTTCGGTGAGCCAGTGGGCGTAGGCGAGGGTGTCCGAGTCGTTGCGGAAGCTTTCGCGGCAGACAGCCCGTATGACGACGCCGCGTTCCAGGGCCTGTTCGTTGAGGGGCGTGGCCGCGCTGCGGGCGTCGGGGCGGTGCGCGCCTCCGGGGTTGAGCGAGAGGCATTCGAACTCCGTGGCGCGCTGGAGTTCCTCGAGCCGGGTCCTGACCGCGTCGAGCCCCTGGAGCCGGACGGTGTTGTCGAACATCCGGGTGTTGCGGTGCTCGGCGGCGATGGCGGCTATCTCCGCGCGGGCGGTTTCCACTTGGGCCTGCCGCGTGGCGAGGTCGGCCTCCGCCGACGCGAGGAGGGTGGACAGGCCCACTTCGGGGCTGACCGGCCGGAGTCTTCCGCCGTACTGGTACGAGGGGCGGAGCAGGGCGAGGGCGGCCAGTTCGTCGAAGGCGGTTCTCACGTCGGTCTCGGTGAGGCCGGTGTCCTGCGACAGCGCGCCGACTCCGTGGTCTGGGTACTGGAGCGAGGCCCGGTAGACCGTTTCCGCGTGCGCCGACAGGCCCAGCAGCTGCAGCACGAGGTTCTCCTCCCGGATCACGATCATGTTGGAACGAAGCCTTCCGGACGCCGCATGTCCGGACAAGCGCCTTGGGAGACATCCTGCGCCGAGGTGGCGCCAAGGTGCCAGGCATGTTGGGGCCCGCCTTCTCCTAGTGACACGGGTGCCGCGGTTGGACAGGATTGACCCATCGAACGCAACACCCCGCAAACAAGGGTGAAAGCGAAGAAACGAAGAAACACACCATGTCTTTCGAAGGGTGGAATCCGTCATGGCCCGGACCGTCGCACTTCTGCTTTCGGCCGCCGCTCTGATCGCCGGCCTCGCGACCGCGGGCTCCGTCGTTCACGGTGAGGCGCAGACCCTTCGTGTGACGGCCGGTGACGGGTACGGGTGGGTGAACCCGCAGGTTGTCACCACCCCTCCCCCAGGGCTCTAGTACCGGCAGGCGAAGGACTCCACCGGACTCCCGCCCCCATACCGCCATGCACATGATCACGATGCAGTTGGTCGGTTCCCGCGGGACGGCAGGTGCCCCGGAGAACCTCAGAGAACTCCTCGCGGCCCACTTCGATCCGGCGGACCGGATCGAGCACCTGTGGGTGGGCGCCCGCCCGGACCGGATCGACCTGGTCTTCTTCGTCATCGCCGACTGCGAGGCCGAGGCCCTCCTCGCGGCGCACGCCGCCTGCCGGCGGGCACTGGACCGCACACCGCGGCTGACGGCCTGGCACATGCCGGACACAGGCGGAGGCCGCCTCCCCCTGTGACAGCCGCGCCACCCACCCCATCCACGGCCCGCGCGTCGGCCACCGCCGCGAAAGGCAACGGAGAGGAATCAACCATGCCCAAAACCGCTGACGCAGGGCCCGCGGCACTCGACCGCACCACCGTCCGGCGCCACACCGGCAGTTACCACGTACCGTACGACGTCACGGCGATGGACTTCTCCATCCCCGGTGCGCGGCTGGAGACGGCCAACGTGACCGAGGGCGACGGCTCCCGCGGCGTCGTGCGCGTCACCCGGATCTCCAGGGGCCCGGGCATCACCGACTACGTGACCCACGAGAAGGAGTTCACCTACTCCACCTTCGGCATCCACGTCGGCCAGGACGACCGCCTCACGTTCTTCGGCGAGGGACAGCGCATCACGGTGCACCTGATCGACTGCCGGGAGGACTCGGCGCGGCTCGGTGACGAGATCACGATCCACATGGCGGTCTCGCCCCACCGCGTCCTGATCATCCCCAAGGGGGTCGCGCACACCCTGGACGGCCTCGGCGGCGTCGTCACCCGCGACGAGCCCGTCTGGTACGCCGACCGGAACCCCGACTGGGAACCGGACAACGACCTGGTGTCCTTCCTGCGCACGGCCGACGTGGCGCCGGTGGTCCGGACGAACCGTCACGAGCTGCCCGTCGCCGCCCACCTGCTGGTGTCCAGGATGTCCCAGGCGACGAACGCCCAGGTCCGCGGCGCCTACGGGGCCCGGTTCCGGGTCTCCATCGGCGGACGGACCACCTATGCGACGCTCCGGCCGGCCTGGCGGGCGGCCGAGACCGAGGCCGAGGCGGAGGCCGACGCGCGCAGGATGATCGTCCGCAACAACTTCGTCCTGACCGGGCCCGAGTCCTTCACGGTCGTGCCCTCCACCGACAGCTGCACCTCCGACGTGCTCGAAGTGCGACTCGACGGTCAGGACGGCCGGTTCGTCCGGCACGAGTACTCCCGCCGCCACCTCACGTGGCTGGCGGGCAGCACGGACGCGAGCATCGAAGTGATCACCGAGGACGGGGAACACTCCGTCATCCCGCTCGGGGACCCCACCATCGGCGTGCGCATCCCTCCCGGTACCTGGTACCGGCTCACCGGCAGCGGCCGCATCTGGCTCCGCTCCGAGATGGAGCTCCTGGACCTCACCCCCTGGCAGCTCGACCATCCCCTCGGCCGCGACGTCACGACCGCGGATCCCGCACAGGCCGGCCCCAGCAGGCCCGAGCAGGAGGACGACCGTTACCTGCCCGGCCCGGCTCTCCACGCGCTGGCGCGCATGGAAGCCAAGGCAATCGCACTCACCACCCACTGAGAGGAACACACACCATGTCCATCACCACGACCGAGACCACCGCGTGGAAGAACGAGCTCGCCGCCATGGCCGGTGACGTCTCCGACCCCGCCGCCCGCGCCGCCCTGGAGAGCCTGAGCTCCGCGCTGGAGCCGTACTTCGAGACCCCGGAGTACTTCCGCAGCATCCTCGGCAAGATCGCCATGGCGATGATCGACGCGGACACCGAGGAGCAGATCACCTCCCGCGCCTTCGGTGACATCGAGGAGTTCAAGGCCGCGCTCCCGGACGGCGTCGTCGTCACCACGATCTGAGCAAGCCCGCAGTCCTGAGGGGCGGGTGCACCCGGCGGTGTACCCGCCCCCATGCGTCGAGAAGAAAGGCCGGACGTGTCCGCTCTCCCCAAGCCGCATCTGATCATGACCAAGACCCGCACCACGGGTACCGGCTCAGGCCTCCCGGGAGCGCGGCGCATCAGGTCGTCCCGCAACGACCGGCCCCACCACTACATGGTCCACAGCCCGCACTTCGCCTACGAGGAGTACGCCGTCCACCGCGGGCAGTACGACCGCCTCAGCTTCTACGGCCCCGCGGGCTCCGAACCGGTCACCGTGCACATGTACGACTGCCGCTCGGACTCGCCGGAGTACGACCGCAAGCTGCAGGTCGACGTGCCGGCGGACGGGTCGTGCGTGCTGGCCGTCCCGCCCGGGTACGCCCACTGGTTCGAGCGGCTCGGCAGCGTGACCACCCGCAACGACTACTCGCTGCACGCACCGGCGGACCCGTCCACGCGGTGGACCCCGTTCGACGACAACGCCACGTACGCCGTCGCGGCGATGGACCGGGCGCGCCCGCAGGTCACCGCGAACACCGTGGAACTGCCCACCCCCGCCCAGTTCCTGATCTCCAAGGCCGTCTCGCGCAGCTGGCTCGGCGGGGCGACGGAGCAGGGCGTCGTCGCCGCCGCGGAGATCGGGGGCGAGCTGCACCGCTACTTCATCGACCGGGATCTGGCCGGTCAGCAGCCCGAGGTGGTGCGGTCGGAGCTCGCGACGGTCACCGCGGGCGTCGGTTCCTACCAGTCCATCCGCGACGACTCGTACGGCACCGGCTCGAACGTCGACAACGGGCTGGCCGACACGATGGTCCTTGACGTTCCGGCCGCCTGGCCGCGGTATTTCAGCGCGCATCCCAATCTCACGCTCAAGCTGTCGCCGCTGCTGTACGACAATCCCGAGATGGAACTCCAACTCATCGACCGGCGTGCGGACTCCCCGACGTTCGGAGCCGTGGAGGTGCTTCCCTTCCCTCGGGATCCGCGGGTGGTGCTGACGATCGAGCCGGGTGTGCTCCTGCGGGCCCGGGGCAGCGGCACCCTGCACTACCGGGTCGAGTACGAGGTCCACGGCGCGAGCGCCCGGATGCCGGAGCTCTTCGTCCCCGTACCCGACGGCGGTTCCCTCCCGACCTTCGACGCCCCCGGTGCCGCGCTCGCGGACGAGGTCGTACGGGAGCTGGCGTACCAGTGACCACTGCGCAGCAGAAGACGGAAACGGAAGCCGGACCCACCGCGCCGCCCGCGGCGTCGCGCCGGCTGACCCTGCTCATCGCGGTCTTCGGTGTCCTCGTCCTGGTCCGCTCGATGAGCGAGGGCATCTACGACATCGCCTTCGCCAACCTGGCGCTGGACCTGTCCGGGCTGGTCAGCACGGTGGGTCTGGTCTACTGCGTGGGCTACGGCGTCGAGGTGGTGGCCTCCGTCGCGGCCGGTCCCCTGCTGGACCGGGGGAACCCGAAGACCGTCCTGGTCGTGTCGTACCTGATCAAGATCGGTGTCTTCGCGCTCATCGGGGTCGGCTCGTCGTTCCTGTCCTCGCACCTGTGGGCCATCGTCGTCGCGGCCGCGACCGTCGACCTCGTGCACCACGTCGGGGAGATGGCGCTGTTCGTGCTGCTGCCGAGGGTGCTCGACGCCAAGAGCCTGGTTCGTGTGCAGGGCATCGCCGGGAGCATCCGGTCGAGCTGCGAACTGCTCTCGCCCGTCGTCGCGGGCCTCGTCATCACGCTCATGCCGGGCTCGCGGGCGCTGCTGGTCGCGGCGGCCCTGCAGGTGCTCGCCCTCGCCGTGTTCGCCGTGTTCGCCGCGGTCGCGGCGCGACGGCCCGCCGCGGTCGACGGCGCTGCCGCCGCCGGGGGTGCCGGGGAGGCCGACGCGACGGATGAACAGGACGGGGGCTCCGCCGTCCTGCCGTCCCGTCGCACCGTGGCCAGGACCATCACGAACAGCCGGTCCTGGCGCCGGTTCGCCCTCTTCCACGCGCTGACCGTGCTCTGCCTCTCCACGGTCGTCCTCTCGTTGCTCTCCCTGATGCGCGAGACCCACCACATGTCGGCGGCCCGCGCCGGTGTCTTCCTGGTCTTCTCGACCGTCGGCGCCGTCGTCGGAGGTCTCGTCGTCGCGAAGGCGGGGCCCGACGGCATCCGGGGCAGCCTGCGCTGGGCCCCGGCCCTCGCCGGCGCCGGAACCCTCGTGGCGGCGCTGCTCGGCCACGACCAGTGGGTCCTCGCGGCCGGGCTGGTCCTGTTCGGGCTCGGCTTCACCGTGTACCTGCGGTCGGCCGGGCTCCTCATTCAGCTGCGCGCGCCGTCGAAGCTGCTGGGTACCTGGTTCGGGCTGCTCGACGCCGTCATCCGGATCGTCAGCGCGGCCGCCATCCTGGCCACCGGTTTCCTCTTCGACCGGTTCGGCGGGGCTGTCGTGTACCTCGCCTTCGGCGGCCTGCTCGTGCTCAGCGCCGCACTGTGGTCCACCTTCGGCACGCAGGACCACACGGGCCTCACTCGCACACCGCTGCACCCGGAGCACCCCTCGACGGACTGAGCGCCCGCCCTGCGTCAGTCGACGCCGGGGCTGTTCGAGGCGCGATCCCCTTGTCCCGCCCGGGAGTGGGATTCCCGGATCGCGCTCACCCCAAGCGCAACCGTGCGTGGGGGTCAGGATCCGGTGCGCGAGAGGTAGGGGTGCAGGTGGGTGGGTGAGTCGCCGGCCCAGCCGATGTAGCCGTCGGGGCGGATGAGGAAGAGGCCGTCCCCGTAGGTCTTGTGGGAGGGGATGCGCACCGTGTGGACGGCGGGGAGTGGCGGGAGGGCCGCCGATGCGGGTGCGCCGACGGCGAGGAGGGTCCAGTGGGGGCCGCGGAACTCGTCAAAGAGGCGGACTCCGTGGAGGCCGTCCGGGGCGCGGTCGCCCGCGCGGAGGGCGTCGTCGGGGAGGTTCGTACGGGTGTCGAGGGAGAGGGAAGAGGTGCGGTAGCCGAGGTTGAGCTGTTGGGTGGCTTCGCCCCGGCGGGTCTCGCCGCGGTGGACGCGGGTGGAGAGGCCGAGCATGTCGGCGGCGATGGGGCGGCGTTCTTCCTCGTAGGTGTCGAGGAGGGACGCGGGGGCGAGGCCTTGCAGGACCGCGCCCAGTTTCCAGCCCAGGTTGTACGCGTCCTGGACGCTGGTGTTGAGGCCTTGGCCGCCGGCGGGCGAGTGGACGTGCGCGGCGTCTCCGGCGAGGAAGACGCGTCCGGCGCGGAAGCGGTCGGCCAGGGCGGCCCTGGGGCGGAAGTCCGAGGCCCAGCTCACGGAGGTCACGTCGTCGGGGCCGAGGTGCGAGCGGGCGGCGATGAGCTCGCGGACGGTGTCGAGGGAGGGGTCCACGTCCTCGGTGGTTCGTGGGAGTTGGGCCGTCAGCTGGAAGTCTTCCGTCCCTGCGAGAGGGCAGATCGCGAGGAAGCCCGTGGTGTCGGAGGGAGGGAAGATGTGCCAGTTGTCGCGGTCGAGGTTGTCGATGCGGACGTCGGCCACCAGCATCGGGGCCGGGTCGATGAGCTCGCCGGTCATGGTGATGCCGAGTGCGCGCCGGACGGTGGAGCGGCCTCCGTCGGCGGCGACGGCGTAGCGGGCCCGGACGGGCGGGCCCGAGGTGAAGGTGGCCGTGACACCGTCCGGGTCCTGGTCGAGGCCGGTCAGTTCGCGGGCGAAGGCGATGTCGCCGCCGAGTTCCGTGAGGCGGGCGGCGAGGATCTCCTGGGTTCGCCACTGGGGGACCATCCAGGGCTCGCGGTACGGGGAGTCCTCGCTGCCCTCGTCGCTCGCGTCGAACATCCGGTGTTCGCCCCGGCGGCGGCCGTCCTGCCAGATCATGCCGACCGGGTACGGGCCGCCGGCCGCCCGGATCGCCTCGCCCACGCCGAGGTCGTCGAAGACCTCTCGGGTGCGGGGCTGGATGCCCTTGCCGCGCGAGCCGGGGAAGAGGCCGTCCGCGCGCTCCACCACGAGCGCGCTCACTCCGCGGCGGGCCAGGTCCACGGCGAGGGTGAGGCCCGTGGGGCCTGCTCCGACGATCAGTACGTCCCGTTCGTCGAGTGCGTCGCGTGCGTCGAGTGCATGCGTGTGCTGCATGAAACATCTCCTTAACGTTGTTAAGTTGCCCTCCGGAAGGATCTCCTTAACGGTGTTAAACTGTCAAGCGTGATGGCCCGGAGAGCTCCCAAGCTGGACAAGAAGCAGGTCGTGGACGCGGCGCTGCGGCTGCTGAACGAGGTCGGGCTGGAGGGGCTGACGTTGCGGGCCATCGCCAGGGACCTGGAGGTCCAGGCACCGGCCCTGTACTGGCATTTCGAGGGCAAGCAGGAGCTGCTCGACGAGATGGCCACCGAGATGTACCGCCGGATGACCGCGGGACCGGACCTCGCGTCGGGCGCCGGCTGGCAGGAACGGCTCGCGGCCGGCAACCGCGCTCTGCGCGCGGCGCTGCTCGGCTACCGCGACGGGGCGAAGGTCTTCAGCGGCTCCCGCTTCACGGGCACCGAGCACGCGATCCAGTTGGAAGCGAGCCTCGGGATGCTCGTCGAGGCGGGCTTCACGCTGCCGCAGGCGGTCCGGGCCACGTCCACCGCGTACTTCTTCACCCTCGGGTTCGTCACCGAGGAGCAGGGTGTCGAGCCGCTCCCGGGTGACCGCAGGGAGGGCTACGACGTCGACGAACGCGCCGCGCGGATGGCCGCCTTCCCGCTCGCCGCGGCTGCCGGCCCCGACCTCTTCCAGAACTACGACGAGGGCTTCGAGGAGGGTCTGGCCCTGGTGATCGCGGGGATCGAGGCGCGCTACCGGGTCGGGTGATCTGGCGCCCGGAGCCGGCTGGGGCGGGGTGTGAAGTTCTCATGGGGCGGGGGTCTCCAGGTCACGGCCGACTGGTGTCGGCGTAACTGTCCTGCCGTGGGGTGCGGGTGCGAGCCTGAGGGAGGGTCATCGAAGGGAGTGGGCAATGGAGCGGCTGGAAATCGGGCTGTTGGGGCCTCTCGTCATCACGGTCGACGGCAGGTCCGTCGTACCCAGTGCCGCGAAGCAGCGCGGGCTGCTCGCGCTGCTGTCCGTGAACCTGGGACGCGAGGTGGGGATGGGCGCGATCGTCGAGGAGCTGTGGGGCGGGTGCCCGCCCAGTGGGCCGGCGGCCGCGGTGCAGACGTACGTGAAGCACCTGCGGCACCGCATCGCCGAGGTCAGTGGCGCTGATCCGAAGGAGATCGTGGCCCGCGGGTACGGGGGCTACCGGCTCGGGTCCGCGGTGGCCCAGGTCGACGCGCAGGACTTCGAGGCGACCGTGACCGAGGCGAACCGGGCGCTGGCGACCGGGGACGACGAGCGGGGTGCCGAGCTGCTGAGGTCCGGGCTCGCCAAGTGGCGGGGCCCGGCGCTGGGCGACGTACAGCAGGGCGGGGTGCTGCGGGCCGAGGCGCTGCGGCTGGACGAGGTGCGGCTGGCCGCGCTGGAGTCCAGGATCGCGGCGGAGCTGCGGCTCGGGGCGCACACGCGACTGGTGAGCGAGCTGACGGGGCTGACCTCGCTGTACCCGCTGCAGGAGAACCTGCACGCCCACTTGATCGTCGCGCTGTACCGCAGCGGGCGGGCGTCGCGGGCGCTGGAGGTCTTCCGGCGGCTGCGCTCGACCTACGTCAAGGAGTTGGGGATCGAGCCGTCGCGGCGGCTGCAGGAGCTGCACCGGTCGGTGCTGGGCTGCGATCCGATGCTGGAGCCGCCGGTTCCGAGCCTGGCGTCGCTCTAGGGGCGACGTGAAAAGTTCATGGTCACTGTATGACTCAGTGGCTGTCGTGGGACTCCGGCCCGGCCTCATACTCGACGAGTCCCGCCGCCCGGCAAGAGAGGTGCGATATGCGGCGCACGACTGGGGATGCCCCAACCGTTCATCTCTGGTCGCTGTCCGAGGACGTGGTGGTCGACGAGGGTTCGGGCGGCGACGCACTGTTGCTCACCAGCCGCTGGGGTCAGGAACGGCTCGACCGGCCCACTCCGGCGGTGCGCGAGGTACTGCGGCGGATGGAGCTCGGGCCGGTGCTGCTGGCCAACGCCCTGAGCGGTCCCGACGACATGTACCTCTTCACGTTGCCGACGCTCAGGAAGCTGTCGCACCTCGTGGTGCGCACGCTCGGCGTGGACGACCTGAAGGGGCCGCTGCTGTCGGTCTTCCCGCTGTCGCCGGCGGCGCCGTCCCTGCTGGTCCGCCGGCCCGGCGCGCGCCGCGTGCGGATGCCCCGGCACGTGGCCTTCAGCGTGCCGGAGTCGGGGGACGGGTGTGTGCTGGAGTCGGTGGACTCGCCGCACCGGGTGGTCCTGCACCGGCCGGAGGCGGCGTGGGTGGCGATGACGCTGGCCTGGCCGACCACGCTCGACGCGGCTTCGGCGGCGTTGCCGCTGCCGCCGAAGGTGACCGAGGACATCATCGAGTACCTGTTCGCGGCCGGGATGGTCGCGGCCGCCGACGAGTGCGCGTAGTCCGCCTGGTCGGCTCACGCGCCCCCACGGTGTCCGGGGGCGGTGGCCGGTGTCGTCGCGACCGAGCCGGGCAACCCTCCCGGTCACGGTGCTAGACGAGCCAGCCCGCGTCCCGGGCGATGCGGATGGCGTCCACGCGGTTACGCGCGTTGAGTTTCGCCACGACGGTCGTCAGGTAGTTGCGGACGGTGCCGGTCGAGAGGTGGAGTTCTCCCGCGATCTCGGTGGCCTCGGCCCCTTGGGCCGCCATCCGCAGCACCTCGGTCTCACGGTCCGTCAGCGGGCTTTCGAGACCGCTCCACGCGGCGAGGGCCAGGTTCGAGTCGATGACCCGGTGGCCGGCCACCACCCGGCGGATGGCGCTGGCCAGTTCCTTCGGGGAGTCGTCCTTGAGGAGGTAGCCCGAGACCTGGGCCGCCAGGGCGCGGCGCAGGGTTCCGGGGCGGCCGAGGCTGGTGAGCATCAGCGTGCGGCACTCGGGGAGCTGCTCGTGGATCTGTACGGCGGCGCTCAGTCCGTCGAGTCCGGGAAGGTCGATGTCGATGACCGCGATGTCCGGCTTGACTTCGAGGGCGGCGGCAAGGATCTCGTCGCCGCGCTCCAGCTCGCAGACGACCTCCAGGTCGTCCTCCAGGTTGAGCAGGGCCACGAGGGCTCCGCGCACCATGTTCATGTCTTCGGCCAACAGGATTCTGATCACCGTGTGAGCCTCCCCCCGTCGGCGCGGTCGATCTTGTCGCCGGAGCATAGCAAGTTGGCCTGTTTCGGCTAGGACGCAGAAGGAAATTGGCTTCGGATCAGAAGGCCACGCCGACCCGTTCGTCGTCCGTCGACTCGTCGGTCTCGCGGTCCTCGTCGCCGTCCGCCGGGACGCGCGCGACCAGCCGGAAGAGGTTGCCCGTGCCTTCGTCGACCACGAGTTCGCCGCCCACCGCGCGCACCCTGAGATCCAGGTTCCCGAGGCCGCTCCCGCTGTGCGGGGAGCTGTCCTGGTAACCCTCGGTAATTCCGTCGTTGGTGACTGAAAGCGTTACGAGGCCGTCCTTCTCGACCGCGCTGATCTCGCAGTGGCCCGCCCGGCTGTGGCGCAGGATGTTGGTGACGGCCTCCCGCAGCACGGTGGCCAGGACCGTGTCCACCGGTGAACTGACCGGACCCAGCCGGATGTCGGTGACCGCGTTGACCTCCGCGGCGCTCAGGACCGAGCGGGCCGAGGCGATCTCCTCCTCCAGGGACATGTCCCGGTACCCGCTGGCGACCCTGCGCACGTCGGCGAGCGACTGGCGGGAGATGACGAGCACTTCTTCGATCTCCTGCTCCGCCTTGGCCGGGTGGGCGGAGATCAGGCGGGCGATGAGCTCGCCCTTGAGCTGGATCGCGGACAGGCTGTAGCCGAGGAGGTCGTGCAGGTCCCGGGCGAACCGCAGGCGTTCGCGGGTGACGGCGGCCCGGGTCAGCTCACCGCGGCTCTCGTGCAGGACACGGACCAGCTCCGACAGCCGGCTCAGGCCGAAGGTGACGAGCCCGGTCAGCAGGGTGGTCTGCACGGCGTAGACGATGAAGACCACCTCCCAGTCCTCCAGCAGCGCGGGTATCAGCATGCTGACGCCCACGAGGCCGTACAGGGTCCAGGCCAGCCGCGGGGGCAGGAGCAGCAGCAGGGAACCGGCCAGGAAGCCGGCCATCGACCCCCACTGCGAACTGAGCAGGAAGAGCGGGAGGTACGTGAGTACGGCCTGCGCACAGAGCGTGAGGGTCTTGCGGGACGTCGGCGCGTACCGCGCGCCCGGCCGGGAGTGCAGGAGCTGGAGTGCGAAGACCGCGACCAGACAGGCCAGGGCGAACACGAGGCCGCGGCCTTCGACTCCGGCCCTGATGATGTTGAGCGTGGTGATGCCCACGTAGCAGGAGATGGCGACGATGAGAATGACCTGGGCCATGCGCGGTGCGGGCAGGTCGCGACTTCGCCGGAGAATGCCTTCGGCCCTCACCGCCTCCGCCAGTTCACCGGAGCTCTTAACGCGGCGAGTCATGCCAATCCCCCTTCGGCCCATCCCTGATTGAACGTCAGCGTGAGCATAGGCGAGGCAGGCTTCAAGGGGTAAAGATCGAGCCTTCACACGAACAGCGGGATGGGGTTGAGCTGGGCATATGCCGTGGCCTCGGGCAATCGGCCGAGCGTTACCGGTACGTCGAAAAGTCGGCCGGGGGCGAATCGCGCCCAAAAGTGGCGCAGCCCCGGAACGATTACTTTCACAACTGGAAGTCTCAAATCCGGGCGGCTTTGATCCAAGATCAGCAGGTCCATCCCTTTTCCCCGGACCAGTTCCGTAATCATGTGCACGTCATCCAGCAGATCGCCGTTGCGCACCGTCTGCCAGTCCGCCGGGGTCCGGGGCCGCACCGCGGGATCGGGTGCGAGATAGGGCTGGTTGGCCGTGGTCGCCAGATGCCACCAGGAAAGCGGCTCCGGATCGGTGATCCGGTAGCCCGAGCCGTCCGGTCCTACGTCGGACACGGCGGGCAGCAGCTGTCCCATCTCCCCCAGCGCGCGGCGCAGCGCGACCCGGGGGTCGAAGTGCGCTCCGAAGCCGAACACCACGTCCTGGTCCGGCTTGTCGGTGCGCCGCGAGAGCGCGGCCATCACCGGGATGCCCAGGTCCGAGGTGAGGTCCAGGACCCACACCTCCCGGTTGATCCGGAGGTATCCGTCGAGCACCCGCTCGATCCACTCCTCGGCGAAGGCCGTCAGATCGACCTCCGGCTGGCGCGTGCGGTTGTACCACCACAGGGCCACCGCGTCCCGCTCCACCAGTTCCAGGAACCCCTGCACCAGGGCGTCCTCGGGGCTGCTGCCCGCCGCGTTGCCGTTGGAGTCGGCCAGCAGGCCGTCCCCGGCAAGGCCCGTTCCCTGCGCGGCGCCCCGGCCGAAGTACAGCATCGAGGTGGGCAGCAGCCGCTGGACGCCCTCGGTGAGCGACCACACCGGGGTCCACTCGGTGGGCCGGTCCTCGTCGAAGGGGGTGGAGACGTAGTGGAAGCGGGAGTGCTGCGCGTTCCAGTAGTCCCGCTGCGCGTACTGGCGGCTGTCGTACAGCTGGCAGGTGTTGGGGTGCACGGCGGCCGCGCCCAGGCCGCGCAGGGAGTCCCGTACGACGGGCTCGTCTCCGTGCCGGGTGCCGCTGTAGCGCTCGACCGCCTCGCACAGCGCGCTGGTGCGCGCTTCCTCGTCGGTGAGGCCCTTGCCGCCGTTGAGTGCGCGCATACCGGTGCTCAGGCCGGCGAAGGAAGCCGCCTCCATCGCCAGGTTGGGTCCGGAGATGTAGGAAGTGGCGAAGTCCGGGGCGCCGGGGGCCCTCCGTAACTCCTTGACCACTCCGGCCACCGGGTCCACGAGATGTCCGTACGTCCGCAGCATCTGCGCGGCGGTCAGGGCACGGTCCCCGCCTCCGGTCGCCGCGGTCTTGGGGCGCGAGACGGGGGCGAAGGGGGCCATGACCCGGCGGGCCACGAGGCCGGGGTCCCCGCAGCCGGCGCATTGCGGGCGCCGGCTCACGGCGTGCGTGGCGGTCCTCAGCCGGAGCGTGTCCAGCGTCTGTATGTGTCCCTGCTCGGGATGGCGCAGCCCGGCCAGCCACTTCGCGCTCTCCAGGACGGCCAGGTTCGCCGCCAGGGCCGTCCCCGCGGCCAGCCCGGCGGCCGGACGCGGGACCGGGCCGGCCAGGCCGAGTGCCTGCCGGACCGGGATCTCGGAGTGGCGGTGACCGCGCAGCCTGACGGCGAGGCAGTGCCAGCAAGGGCCGTCGTCGGGGAGGAAGAACGGACCGATCCAGGGGTCCGTCCCGCACAGTTTGACCGGGAGCCACGATCGGCCTTCGGCGCGGTGCGCGGCGTCCACGGCGGCCAGTTCCGGCGAGAGGTAGTCGTCGCAGAGGACGAGGGCGAGGCCGGCGGCGCACGGGTCCGCGGTGACCGTGATACCGGATTCGCCGCAGGCGGCAGCCACCGGCGCCGGGTCCACACCGGGGAGCGCCTCGATCATGACGGCCGACCGCGCCAGGTCGGCCGAGGCCCGGCTGCCGTCCAGCCCGGCCAGGTCCCAGTAGGCCTCGGCCTCCGCCCGGCGGGGCGCCGGCACCCGGCCGCTCCCGCCCGCCGCCCCCGCGGCGGTGGGCGGAGCGGTGAAGCGGATCAGCCCGGCGTCGGCCAGGGCCGAGAGCGCCGCCTGGACGTCCTCGGGGCTCAGGGTCCGGGAGGCCTCGCGATGGACGGCTCCCACGGTGCGGGTCCCGTCGAGCAGCGGTACGAGGACCTCCGCCTCGCTGCCGTGCAGGGCGGTCACTCCGCGCCGGGAGAACAGGTAGGCGGCGTCGTCCGGTACGACCGTCGGCCGCAGGTGGGACTTGAAGCCCACCAGTGCGTCCTCGCACGCCAGCGGCTCGGTCGGCCGCTCGTTCCCGGCAGGGGTCATGCTCCCAGCCGTCCGGCGCTCGGAGCCGCCGTGTCCGCCGAGGGCGCGATGATGCACCAGTCCGCCACGAGCGCGTTGTCGGGCAGGACATCAAGATTCTGGATCACCAGGCCCCGTCTCGCCGAGCGGCCGGGGGCGGTCAGGTGGGTGGTGATACGGGCGCCGGCCGAAATGCTGGTCATGGCGTGAGATCCCTCTGCGTCGTCGAGCGGGTTCCTGTCCGTTCACCGACGATTCTGCGAGGAACTACTGAGGCCTGACAGTGCCGGGCTCACCACCGCGAGATGAAGTTTTCACATAGCCCCGGCGGCGCGCTCCGCGCCGCCCTTACAAGGCCCTTACAGCGCCCCTCCGCCGCCCCTGCAGCGGGCCTCCGGGGGCCCTCGTCGGCCTCGGCGGGCCTTTAAGTGAGTGCTTGATGACGATGTTGCCCGCGTACCCGGTCAATACGCTCGCAATTCCAATTCGGATGCTCCCCTTCCCATGCCCACTCCCCTCCCCCTTGGTATTCGCAGTGGCGCCCCGCCCTGCGAGGAAGTAGGTCCACGTGAACGACACCGACGCTCCTCCGTACGGCCGGATCCTGCGGCTGGAGGAACTCCTGGAGGCCGCGCGCGTACGCGAGGACGACGTGGAACGGGTGCTGTTCCTGGCCACGCACCAGTCCTGCGAGATCTTCTTCGCCGTGGTGCTGCGACACCTGGAGGACGTGCGGGCGGCCCTGGACGCGGGCGACGGCTTCCTGGCGGCCCGCCGGGCGGCCCCGCTGCCGATCATCTTCCGTACGCTCGTGGGGCAGTTCGACGGACTGGCCACGCTCACCCCGACGGGCTTCGAGGCGATACGGACCGCGCTCGGCGAGGCCAGTGGATTCCAGTCCGCGCAGTTCCGGGAGATCGAGTTCCTGTGCGGGCTGCGCGACACCCGCTTCCTGAACACCGCCGGTTTCAGCCCGGTCGAGCGCGACCGGCTGCGCGGCCGGCTGGAGGAGCGGTCCGTGCAGGAGGCCTGGCACGACTACGTGGCCGGCGGCCCGGAGCGGGAGAGCGCGGACGCGGCGCGGCGGGTGCTGCTCGACTTCGACGAGGCGATGGCGATGTGGCGGGCCCGGCACGCCGTGCTCGCCGAGCGGTTCCTGGGCGGCAGCACCGGTACGGCGGGCTCCGACGGGGCCTCGTACCTGTGGATGGCAGCTCGCCGGCGGGTGCTGCCCGAGGTGTGGGCGGAGCTGGCGTGAGCAAGGCCGGGGCGACTGGCGGGCCCGACGTCGACTATTCGCCGAGTTCGCTCGTACCCGACCTCGACGCCCATCTGGCGCGGTACGCGGCCGACAGCGCGCGGGCCCGGGAGACCCTGCGGGTGCACCGGGACCTTCCGTGCGGGCCGCTGCCGGAGCAGCGGATCGACCTGTTCCCGGCGGCCGAACCGGGGGCACCGCTGATGGTCTTCGTGCACGGCGGCTACTGGCAGGAGCTCAGCAGGTCCGAAGCGGCCTTCGCGGCGGCGGACTTCGTGGCGGCGGGCGTGTCGTTCGCGGCGCTCGGCTACGGGCTGGCGCCGCGGCACCGGATGCGCGCGATCACCGCGATGGCGGCCGACTCCGTACGGAGGATCTGCGCCGGGCGCGCCGAACTGCCGGGCGCGCCCTCGGCGGTGCACCTGAGCGGGCACTCCGCCGGGGCGCACCTGGTGGCCTCGGCGCTGCTGGACGCGGAGGGCTGGCGGGCGGCGGGGCTGGACCCGGCGGCCGAGGTCGCGTCCGCGACGCTGATCAGTGGCGTGTACGACCTGGAGCCGCTGACGCACACGTACGTCAACGACGCGCTCGGCATGGACGCGGTGGAGGCCCGTGAGGTCAGCCCGCTGCGGCGGCTGCCCGGCGGGGCCGAGGGCTTGCCGCCGCTGGTGATCGCGCGGGGGGTCCGGGAGACCGGGGCGTTCGGGCGGCAGCAGGAGGTGTTCGCCGGGGCGGCGCGGACCGGTGGGGCGGACGTGACGGAGCTGGTGGTGCCCGGTCGGCACCACTTCGACCTGCCGTTCGACCTCGGGGTGCCGGGCACCGTGCTCGGCGCGGCGGTCGCCCGCCGGATCCGGGGGATCCCGGAGTGATCCGGGCGCTGTTGTCCGGCCCGGTCGTCGGCCCGGTCGTCGGCCCGGTCGTCGGCGTGGTCGTCGGCGTGGATTTCTTCGGGGACGCCCCGGACGGCGTGCTGTTGCCGGCCGAGGAGGCGGTGGTGGCGGGGGTCGCGGCGGGCCGGCGGCGGGAGTTCGCCACCGTACGGCACTGCGCGCGCCGGGCCTTGCGCGAGCTCGACGGCGGCCGTGGTGGTAGCGGCGGCGGCAGTGGGCCGGGGATGGATGCGTCGCGCGGGGTGGCGCTGCTGCCGGACGGGGACGGGGTGCCGGGGTGGCCCGACGGGGTGGTGGGGAGCATGACCCACACCCGGGGGTACCGGGCCGCCGCCGTCGCCCGGGCGGCGGACGTGGCACGGCTCGGGATCGACGCGGAGCCGGACCGGCCGTTGCGGGACGGGGTCCTGGAGACGATCGCCTCGCCGGCGGAGCGCGGAGCGCTGCCGGGGCCCTGGCCGGGCGGTGGGGGTGGGGGCGGCGGGGGCGGCGGGGTGTGCTGGGACCGGCTGTTGTTCTGCGCCAAGGAGGCGGCGTACAAGGCGTGGTTCCCGCATGCCCGGGTACCGCTCGGCTTCCGCGACGTGGAGGTGTCGTTCGACGGCCCCGCGGCCGCGGGCGGGCGGTTCGAGGCGTGGGTGCGGCACGGGGACGGCGAGTTGCTGCGCGGGCGGTGGGCGGCGGGGGGCGGGCTGCTGGTGGCGGTGGCCGTCGGCGGTGGCCTCGGGGCGGGGCGCGGCCGGTAGTCCCCTGGGGCTCCGCCCCGGACCCCGCGCCTCAAACGCCGGCGAGGCTGGATTTTTGGCTGATGCCGCCTGTCCCGTGCGGCTCAAGGATCCGGGGCTCCGCCCCGGACCCCGCTCCTCAAACGCCGGAGAGGCTGGATCGACGCCCGGCGCGAAGCTGGATGTGGCCGACGCCGCCTGCCTGTGCGGCTCAAAGATCCGGGGCTCCGCCCCGTACCCCGCTCCTCAAACGCCCGAGGGGCTGGATCGACGCCCGGTGGGGGGACATTTGGTGGGTGCTTAAGGGGGTGGTCCGGGGCGGGTGGGGGCTCCTAGCCTGCTGAGTGGCCTGCGGAGCGCCGCGTCTGACGGCGGAGAGCCGCCCGGGGCGAACCACAGGAGGAGCGATGGTCTCAGCAGCCCACCCCAGCTCGATCGCCGGCGAGGTCCGGCCGGTCGCGGCGGAATCGGTCGTGCACCTCGTGCGCGGCCACGCACGGACCAGGCCCGACGCCGTGGCCGTCCGTTCGGGTCCGGAGCAGGTCACCTACCGGCAGTTGTGGCAGCGCGCGCTCGCCGTCGCCGCCGCGCTCGCCGAGGCGGGGGCCGGGCCCGGGGACCGGGTCGCGCTGTGGGCCGACCGTACCGCCGGCGCCGTCGCCGGGGCGCTGGGGGTGATGGCCCTCGGGGCCGCGTACGTGCCGATCGACCCGAGCCACCCCGGGGAGCGGACGGCCTCCGTGCTCGCGGGGGCGGCTCCGGTCGCGCTGCTCCACGACGGGGCCGCGGGGGGCGGGACGCTGCCCTCACTGACCGTGCCGGTGATCGACGTACGGGAACTGCCGGCGCCGCCCGGGCTGCCCGAGCCGGCGCTGCCGGGGGCGGACGACATCGCGTACGTCGTGTTCACCTCGGGCTCCACCGGCACCCCGAAGGGGGTCATGGTCGAGCACGGCTCGCTCGTCAACTACGTGTCCTGGTGCGGCGACCTGGTGGGCGGCGCCGGCGACGGCAGCCCGCTCTTCGGCAGTCTCGGCTTCGACCTGGCGATGACCACGCTGTGGGTGCCGCTCGCCCAGGGCCGCACGGTCACCACGGTCGCCGGGATCTGGGACCAGGAGACGCTGTTCGGGGAGCGCGGGGAGGCTCCTTACAGCTTCGTGAAGATGACGCCCTCGCACGCCCGGTTCTTCGAGGTGCTGGCACAGCCGCCCCGGTACGACCGGGTGACGAAGCTCCTGATGTTCGGCGGGGAGGGGCTGGACCCCGCGCTGATCTCCTCGCTCGGCTCCCGGCTCGACGGGGTCCGGCTGGTCAACCACTACGGTCCGACCGAGACGACCATCGGCTGCTGCGCGTACCGCTTCGACCGCGACAGCGTGCCGTCGACCCCGACCGTGCCGATCGGCCGGCCCGCCTGGAACACCCGGGCGTACGTGGTGGACGAGCAGCTGCGTCCGGTGGCGCCGGGCGCTCCCGGTGAGCTGGTGATCGCCGGGCGGGCGGTCGCCGCCGGGTACCTCGGCGGTGCGGGGGCCGGGAAGTTCCTCGACGAGGGCGAGCTGGGCGGCCCGGCCGGCGGGCGGGCGTACCGGACCGGGGACACCGTGGAACTGCTGGCGGAGGGCGCGCTGCTCTACCTCGGGCGCGGCGACGACCAGTTGAAGGTCAACGGGTACCGGGTGGAGCTGGGCGAGCTGCGCCATCACGTGCTGTCCGTGCCGGGGGTGGCGGACGCCGCCTTCGACATCGTGCGGGGACCGGTGGACGCGCTGGAACTGTTCGTGCGGCTCGGCGGGCAGGGGCCGCGGCCCGACGCGCAGGAGTTCGCGGCGCTGGTCCGCAAGACCCTCGCCGCGGCGCTCCCCTCGGCGCTGGTGCCGAACGCGGTGCACCTGGTGGACGAGATCGTGGTGAACGCCAACGGGAAGACCGACATCGGCGCGACCCGGGCGCGGACCGGGAGGTAGGAGGGCGAGGGAGGGCGTAAACGGGAAAAATTCACGTTCTGGGGGGTTACGCGGTCATCCGCGCACGTCAGACGTAGCTCAGTGGTCCGTCAGCGCGGTCCGGGATTCTCACAGGGCGGGCCGGCCCCCGCCGTGGAGCGGCGCGGGGCACCGGGGGTGTCTTGTCGCTCAGGCCGCAGTGCGGCCTGGGCGACAGGGCACCCCCGAGCTCGTCCATGACGACTCGGATGACGGAGTGAGCGACGTGTCGAACCCCTTTGACAACCAGGACGGAACCTTCCTCGTGCTGGTGAACGACGAAGGCCAGCACTCCCTCTGGCCCGCTTTCGCCCAGCGCCCCGAGGGCTGGACGGTGGCCCTGGGCGAGGGACCGCGGGACGCGGCCCTCGCCTACGTCGAGGAGCACTGGACGGACATGCGTCCGGCCGGGCTCCGCGAGGACGCCGCCGCCGAGTCCGCCGCCTGATCGGGCACGGGGCCGGGCGGAGGAGGACTGTGGACGTGGACATGGCGATTCGCGCGGAGGGACTGCGCAAGAGCTACGAGGACCAAGAGGCGCTGGGCGGCGTGGACCTGGAGGTTCCGGCCGGCACGGTGCTGGGCCTGCTCGGCCCGAACGGCGCGGGGAAGACGACCACCGTGCGGATGCTGGCGACGCTGCTCGAACCGGACGGCGGCCATGCGACCGTCGCCGGGTACGACATCGTGCGCGAGGCGTCCGAGGTGCGCCGCCGGATCGGTCTGGCGGGCCAGTACGCGGCGGTGGACGAGATGCTCACCGGCCGCGAGAACCTCGAACTCATCGGCACGTTGGTGCACTTGGGCAAGGTCGCCACGCGCGTGCGGGCCCAGGAGCTGCTGGAGCGGTTCGACCTGACCGACGCCGGTGACCGCCAGGCCCGTACCTACTCGGGCGGCATGCGGCGGCGCCTCGACCTGGCGGCCTCGCTGGTCGCGACGCCGTCGGTGCTGTTCCTCGACGAGCCGACCACCGGGCTGGACCCGGTGAGCCGGATGGGTCTGTGGACCGTCGTACGGGACCTGGTCGAGGACGGCGTGACCGTGCTGCTGACCACCCAGTACCTGGAGGAGGCCGACTTCCTCGCCGACCGGATCGCGGTCATCGACTCCGGCCGCGTGATAGCGGAGGGCACCCCGGACGAGCTGAAGCGCAAGGTCGGCGAGGAGCGGCTGGAGGTCACCGTGGCCGTGCCCG
Organism: Streptomyces sp. NBC_01351; assembly: GCF_036237315.1. Lineage (GTDB taxonomy): Bacteria > Actinomycetota > Actinomycetes > Streptomycetales > Streptomycetaceae > Streptomyces. Next base: position 31,652 of record NZ_CP108358.1, read on the forward strand.
GCCGGCTGCCGGACGCGGTCCGGGCGCTGCGCCGGATCACGGCGGCGGAGCCGTCCGTGGACGAGGCGCGGAGCGTGGTCTCCATCCCGGTCGGCGACGGCCTGGCGACGATCGCGTCGGCTGCCGGGGAACTGCGGCAGGAGGGCGTGGACGTCCGCGACTTCGCGCTCCGCAGGCCCACGCTCGACGACGTCTTCGTCACTCTCACCGGCACTCCGGCCTGACCGGGCCGGCCGGAAGCTCGTTTCGGACTACGGGGGCTGCACTGTGCAAAGGATCCATTTCACCGCTGCCGACGTCGCCCGGACCCGCCTGAAGATCACTGCGGGACCGCTGGTCGAGTCGGCCTTCGCCTACGGACTGCTCGGGCGGGGTGTGAGCACCCCGTTCGCCCGGTGGCGCAGCCAGGTCGGGGACCGGCTGCGGCCGGCGCCCGGACGACTGCCGGGCGGGCCCGGCACGGACGGCGAGGCCGGCCTCGGCGCCCTCCTGCGGATCATCGAGCAGGGTGCCGCGGGCAGTGAGCTCACCCGGGTCTGGCAGGCCGCGGTGGCTCCGTACTGGGAGCACCTGCTGGCCTTCCTGGAGGTCGAGTGCGAGGCGCGGGGCCGGGTGTTGATGGGCGGCGGAGCCGAGCTGCTGCTGACGACCCTGCACTCGCGGATCACCTGGCGTGCGCCGGTGCTGGAGATCCACGACGCGCCCGACGAGGACATCCACCTGGACGGGCGCGGGCTGGTGCTCGCACCGTCGGTGTTCCTGGCGCACCGGGCGGGGCGGGTCACGCGGCGCTTCGACCGGTCCGCGCCCGTGGTGCTGGCGTTCGGCGCGCCGCCGGACAGCTACCAGGCGACCGCCCTGTGGGACAAGCCGGACGGCAGCGGGCAGTCGCTGGGGGCCCTGGTGGGGCAGACCCGGGCGGCCGCGCTGCACGTGCTGCGGGCCAGTTGCACGACCACGCAGCTCGCGGACCGGCTCGGAATCTCGGCGGCGGGCGCCAGCCAGCACACCGCCGTACTGCGCCGGACCGGCCTGATCACCACCCGGCGGGTCCGCAACACGGTGCTGCACACCCTGACCCCGCTCGGTGCGGCGCTGCTCAAGGGCATGAGCGGGCAGCCGGTCCCGGCCTCCCCGCCACGGCCGGCGGCCGCGGCCGCTTCCCTCCAGCCCGCGTCCTGACGTACTGCTCCATCACACGCGGGAACGCGAAAGGCCGCCCCCGGCACGGATCTCCGTGCCGGGGGCGGCCTTTCGTACGGGCGGGTCAGGGCGGTCAGGTCCGGGCGGGCGGCCCTACTCCTTGATGCCCGCCAGGTCCCCGGGCCGGCCGCGCAGGACGGCGCCGGCCGACAGCAGGGTGGTGGCCAGGGTCAGGCCCAGGGCCCCGCCGACCACGGTGACGAAGATCCACGGGGAGCCGGTCGGGAGGGTCGTGCCCAGCACGCTCATGCTGAACGGGACGAGGGTCAGCAGGGCCACCAGCAGGCCGAGGACGATGCCCGCCACGGAGACCAGGACCGCCTCCATCGCCATCATCTGCATGACCTGCCGGCGGGTGGCGCCGATGAGCCGCTGGAGCATGAACTCGCGCCGCCGCTCGGTGGTGGCCAGCACCTGGGTGTTGACCAGGGCGATCATCGCGTAGCCGACGACCACCGCGAGGACCAGGTACGCCATCCAGGACTGGGTGTCGCTGTTGTCCGCCGCGACCGCCGTCAGGGCCTGCCGGTCGGTGACGCGCAGTCCGGGCTGCTTGTCGGAGAGGGTGCGCAGCGATGCGTCCAGGGCGGCCCGGTCGGTGCCCGGGGCGGCGCTCACCATGATCTGCGGGACCAGGCCCGCGTCGGTGTGCCCGACCAGGACGGACGCCGGGACCAGGGCGGTCTCGTAGCCGCGCTTGCCGTCGACGGTGGCGACCAGCTTCAGGTCGACGCGGGTGCCGTCGCCCAGGCGCATCGGGACGGTGTCGCCGATCTTCCGGTCGCCGGCGTACCGGGCCGGCAGGGCGACGGTGTCGCCGCGCAGGCCGTCCAGGGTGCCGGAGGCGGCCTTGAAGGAGGTGGTCGCGGCCACGCCCTCGGGGGTGACGCCCTGCAGCGACACTTCGGTGGGCTGCGGCGCGCTCGACTCCCCGTCGCCGCCGTTCGCGGTCGGGTCGATGGGTACGTCGGGCTCGATGAAGCCGAGGCTGGGGACCTGGGCGGAGGCTGCCGCGACGCCGGGAAGGTTCCGGATCGCGTCCACCGTCTCCAGCGGCATGCCGCCGGCGACGGAGGTGACGACGGCGTCGGCCCGCAGGCTCTCGTCGAACGCCTGGTCGGCGCCGTCGGCCTGGGTGGTCTGCATGTAGATCAGGCCAACGGCCAGACCGGTGGCGAGCATCACCGGCATCACGGCCGCCGCGAGGCGGGCCGTGCGGGCCTTGGCGTTGCGGGTGGCGAGGTGCCCGGAGAGGCCGGACACCGCGCGCACCGGGCGGCGCAGGGCCGCGGTGATGGCGCGGGCCAGGACCGGGCCGAGGAGGCCGAAGCCGGTCGTCCACACCATCGCCGCCGGGGTGGCGACGCTGCCGGCGTCCGGGCCGTCCATGCCGGCGGTGCCGACGGCCAGGGCGACCCCGCCGATCAGGCAGAGCAGGCCCAGGACCGAGCGGAAGCCGCTGAACCACTTGCGCTGCAGGCCGGCTTCGGCGAGCGCCTCGGTGGGCCGGGTGCGGGCAGCGCTGTTGGCCGCGATGAACGCGGCGCCGACCGCGGTGACGAAGGCGGTGCCCACGCCGACGATCAGCGGGACGGACCCGGCGCGGAACACGATCGAGTCCGGCACCACGCCGGCGTCGGCGAAGGCGCCCAGCAGCCAACGGCCCACGCGGGGGCCGGGGATGCAGGCGAGTGCCGTCGCGATGGCCGCCAGCAGCACGGTCTCGCCGAGGATCAGCCGGCGCAGCTGGCCGGGTGTGGTGCCGATGGCGCGCAGCAGCGCCATCTCGCGCTGCCGCTGCTGGATGGACAGGCCGAGGGTGGAGGAGGCGACGAAGACGGTGACCATGGCGGAGAGCCCGCCGAACGCGGCGGCGAGCGGGATCAGGTCGCTGCCGTCGTCGATGACGCCCGGGTTCTCGGCGCGGCCGCGCTCGTCACCGGTCAGGACGGACACCGGCTGTCCGCCGACCGCCTTGCGGATGCCGTCGGCGATCGCGCCGACGTCAGCGCCGGGGGCCGGGAAGACGCCGATGTTGTCGACCTTGCCGGACAGCCCGGCGGCCACCTGGGCTTCCAGGGCCGCCGCGTCGGAGAGGAAGACGCCGTTGGCCTCGCCGTCGCCGGCCGCCAGGCCGGAGACCTCGTAGCTCTTCGACGTACCGCCGGAGCGGATGTCGACCTTGGCGCCGGGCCGCAGGCCCGCCTGCTGCGCGAGCCGGGTGTCCAGGACGACCTGGCCGGCGGTCGCGGGCGGGGCGCCCTCGGTGATCTTGTAGGGGGTGAGGGCGGCGGAGGACCAGCCGTGGCCGGCGATCTGCGCGGCCCGGCCGGCGTTGCCGGCCGGGGCGAGGGCGCCGGGGAACGTCACGTCGGCCGCGGTGCTCTCCACCCCGGGCACCGCCGCGATCTTCGCGGTCAGCGCCGCGTCGAAGCGGACCCGCTCGGGGTAGATCAGTTCGCTGGAGGTGCCGAGGTAGCGCTGCTCCCCGGTGACGACGACGGGGGCCGCGGCGAGCCGCTGGGGCGGGGCCGCGTTGTGGATGCCCGTCTCCAGCAGACCGCCGCAGGCCACGACGATGGTCGCGCCGAAGAACAGCGCGATGAACGAGGCGATGAATCCGCCCTTGTGGTAGCGCAGCGTGCGCAGCGCGATCCTGATCACAGCAGCGTCCCGTGTGCCGCGGCCACGGGCGTGGCCGCCGGGCGGGTGCCCCAGGCGCCGAGGTGGGTCATGCGCTCGGCGACCTGGTCGGCGGTGGGCCGGTCCAGGTGGTCCACGATCCGGCCGTCCGCGAGGAACAGCACCCGGTCGGCGTGCGAGGCCGCGACCGGGTCGTGGGTGACCATCACGATGGTCTGGCCGGCCTGTTCGACGGATTCGCGGAGCAGGGTCAGCACCTCGCGCGCCGTGTAGGTGTCGAGGGCTCCGGTCGGCTCGTCACCGAAGATGACCGCCGGCCGGGTGATCAGTGCCCGGGCGATGGCGACGCGCTGCTGCTGGCCGCCGGAGAGCTCGCCGGGGCGCCGGTTCTCCCGGCCGCCGAGCCCGACCCGCTCCAGTACCTCGGCCACGGCGCCCTTCTGGGGCCGCTTGCCGGCAAGTCGCAGGGGCAGGGTGACGTTGTCGAGGACGGACAGGGCGGGCAGCAGGTTGAAGGCCTGGAAGATGAAGCCGATCCGCTCGCGCCGGAACTTGGTCAGTTCGCGCTCCTTGAGACGTGCGAGGTCCACACCGTCCAGCAGGACCGAGCCCGAGGTCGGACGGTCCAGACCCGCCGCGCAGTGCAGGAAGGTGCTCTTGCCGGAGCCGGAGGGTCCCATCACCGCGGTGAAGGTGCCCCTGTCCAGGCCGATGCTCACGTTGTCGAGAGCGGTGACCTCGTTCTTGGCACCGCCGTAGACCTTCCGTACGGATTCCAGGCGGACGACGTGCCGACCCTGCGGGTCCGGTGTCCCTGTCATGGGTTTTCCTTCTGCTGGGAGCCGGCCCTGGGCAGGGCCGGCTCGGGGTGAGGGGTCAGGTCTGGGACGGGTCAGGTCTGCGACCAGGAGCGGAACTGCCGCTGCCCGTACAGGAGCGGCGGACGGGCGTGCTGCCGGGTTATCCGGCGGGCCTCGCCGAAGACGGTGACGTGGTCGCCCATGCGCTGGGTCAGGACCACCTCGCAGTCCGCGACGGTGTGGGCGTCGCGGACGAGGTGCGGCCCGCCCGCGCCGGGCGGCTGGTCCCAGGGGACCAGCGCGAACCGGTCCGGGTTCCCCGAGGCGAACAGTTCGGCGCTCTCCTGACCCTGCGCGTGCAGGAAGTTGACGGAGAACGAGCGGGAGTCGAGGAGGGCCTGGAGGGTGGGGCTCCCGGCCCGGAGGCAGACCAGCAGGGTCGGCGGGTCGAGCGAGACGCTGGTCACCGAGGAGCAGGTCATCCCCCGTGGTTCGCCGTCGAGGTCTCGGGTGGTGACGGCGCAGACCCCGGTGGGGAACTCGCTCATCAGCGAGCGGAAGGAGTCGGGTGACGCCAAGGTGGACGTCGTCGCGGTGGGTTGGGTGGTCATCGGGTACTGCCTTCCGTCGCCAGGACGAGCTGAGGTTCGGCGGAGTCGGTCTGACCGGCCTGACCGGCCTGCCCGGCCAGGGCGGGCGTCGCGCCGCGGTCCCGGCGGTCGAGGAGACCGAGGAGCGGCCCGGTCAGGGCCGTGGTGGCCAGGGCCATCACGACCAGGGCCAGGACCAGGGGCGGGGTCAGGATTCCTGCGCTGAACCCGGCCTGGAGCACGATCAGTTCGGTCAGTCCGCGGGTGTTCATCAGGACGGCGACCCGGCGGGCGTCGGCCGGCGGGCGGCCGCCGATCCGGGCTCCCAGGTATCCGCCGAAGCCCTTGCCCGCGCAGGCGAGCAGGACGGTGGCGAGGATCAGCACCCAGGACGCCTGCGAGAAGCTGCCGTTCAGGACGGTGACTCCGGTGACCACGAAGAACGCGGGCACCAGCAGGCGGCCCGCACAGGCGATGCCGTCCACGGCGGGCGCCCAGGGGGCGTTCGCGCCCTTGGGGATCGCGAAGCCCACCATCGCGGCGCCGACGATGGCGGTCATGCCCATCTTCTCCATGGTGATCGCCACCGCGAGGGTGGCCACCGCCAGCACGACGGCGACCGTGCGCGGGGTCTTCCCGTACGCCCGACGGGCGAGGGGGGTGCGCAGCGCGAACCGGATGGCCAGCGCGCAGACGGCGCCGACCGTGAGCGCGAGCGTCGAGCGGAGGAAGCCCCCGAGGCTCCCCTCGCCCAGGCTGATGGCGAGCATGCACAGCAGCCAGCCCACGGCGTCCACGGTGATGGCGGCGGCGAGCGCGAGCCGGCCCGCCGCGGACTCGCTCATGCCCCGGTCGGTGAGGATCCGGGCCATGACCGGTACGGCGGTGATGGACATGGCCACGGCGACCATGAGGACGAAGGCGGGCAGCGGGGCGTCACCGCGGGCGGCGGTGTCGTCGGTGACGAGGACCAGGCCCGCCAGCAGCACGCCGCTGAGGAGCGGCGGGACCAGGGAACCGATCGCCACCCATGCGGTGGTGCGGCGGGTCTGCGCCCCGGGCCCCGCGTGGAGCTTGTGGGCGAGGCCGACGAGGAAGAGCGCGAGAGCGGCCTTGGAGATGAGTTTCAGGGTGTCGAGTACCGGACCGGGGAGCACGCTCTCGAAGGCCCCCGGGCCCATCATGTACAGCGCCGCCGGGCCGGCCAGCAGGCCCGCCGTGATCTCGCCGATCACCTCGGGCTGGCGTACGAGACGGGCCGCGACGCGGCCCGCCCAGGCCAGCAGCAGGATCACGACGAGGACCGCCAGGACGTGCGCGGTGCGGGTCAGGAGATCGATGACTTCCATTGATTCAGGGCCCTTTCCGGCCGGCGGACCACGGTCACGCGACGCGCATCCGGGCGAAGTAGTCGTAGGCCTTCGGCAGGACCTCGGTGAGACGGCGGGTCTTCTCCCGGATCTCTTCGAACTCGCGCTCCGCGACGCTCGGGTCGGCGAGGGCGAGGGCCGGGGAGGGCTTCAGGTCGATGCCGCCCATGCCGAGGAGGATGCACATGTAGGAGTACGGCGGCAGGCCGTGGTAGTAGGGGTAGACGGTCTCGGAGTCCGGGAGCTGCGTCTTCCACTTCTCGATGCGCGCGGCGAGGGACTCGGGGATGGCACGGGTCTTCGCGTCGCGCCAGTACTGGGTGTCGTTGCGCTTCGCGGCGACGTAGTGCAGGACGAGGAACTCGCGGACCCCGTCCATGACGTGGGCGATGGAGTCGTTGTAGAGCTCGCGCTGGACCGGGTTCCAGTCGTCGCCGGGGAAGTTCTTCGCGAGCTGCTCGATCGCGTGGTGGATGAAGAAGATGCCGGTGGACTCGAGGGGCTCGACGAAGCCGCTGGACAGGCCGATGCCGACGCAGTTCTTGACCCAGGAGTTCTCGCTGCGGCCGATGCGCATGTTGATGTGGTTGGCCGGGACGTCCGCGGCGGCCGGGCCGACGAACTCGCGCAGCGTGCGCTCGGCCTCCTCCGGGGATATGTAGTCCTTGGCGTAGACGTAGCCGGTGCCGACGCGGCCCATCAGCGGGATCGTCCAGATCCAGCCGGCGTCCTGGGCGGTGGCGGTGGTGCAGGGCAGGATGCCGCGGCGCTCCATGTCCATGGGGACCTGGAGGGCGACGGCGCTGTCGTTGGGCAGCGTGTCCTTGTACGAGATGAAGGGGGTTTCGAGGGCCTGGTTGAGGAGCAGTCCGCGGAAGCCGGTGCAGTCGATGTAGAGGTCGCCGGTGATGTCGCCGTGGTCGGTGGTGGCGACGCCGGAGATCCAGCCGCGTTCGTCGAGCTTGACCTGCTCGACGTGGTCGACGATGTGCTTGACGCCGCGCTCGACCGAGTACTTCGTGAGGTACTTGGCCAGCAGGGAGGCCTCGAACTGGTAGGCGTACGGGAACTGGGTCTTGCCCTGGTGCTCGGACATGGTCAGTCCGGCCATCTCGTCCGCGCCCTCGACGAACGGCGAGTCGATGAGCGTGCCGTCGGCCTGGCGCGGGCTGAGGCCGGCGTCGATGACCGAGGCCATCACGAAGCAGTCCTTGTCGAAGCGGTCCGTCGGACCGTTCTGCAGCCACCAGTCGGTGAGCGGGAAGCCGTTGACCGACCGCATCTGCTCGAACGGGTGGTAGAAGTAGTGGCCCTTCTCCCGCCAGTTCTCGAACTTGACGGCGAGTTTGTACGTGGCGTTGCAGGCCGGCATCCAGTCCTTCTCCTTGAGTCCGAGGAACTCGAAGAAGTGCCGGATGTCGCTGAAGGTCGCTTCGCCCACACCGACCGCTCCGACGTGGCCGGACTCGACCAGCGTGACGTCGATGCGGTCCCCGAACGCGGCCTTGAAGTACGAGGCCGTCATCCAACCCGCGGTGCCGCCGCCCACAATCACGATCTTGTTGAGCATCCCAATGACTCCCATTCGCTGACTGATCGCGGATGACCGGAGCCTAGGAAGGGGGCGCGGGCCGGGCACAGGCCTTTAAGTGCTCGGCTAATGTCACAGTCGGGGCACGAATTTCGGACACTTTTTTCGTCCGTCAGTGTCGCGTCAGGGAAGGTCGGCAGTCTGCCGCCACGACGCCGCCACGGCAAGAGCGAAGACCCGGCCATACCATGTGGCCGGTTTTCTGTTGCCCGGATGGTATTTCCCCCGATCGGTTGACCCGGGACAGCATGAGGGCCTGCCGACATCAACGGGGGTTACACAAATGGAAATCAACGTACTCGGTTCCGTATCCCTTTCCTGGGGCGACCGCACTTATGCCATGGCATCGAAGCGGGTTACCTCGCTCCTGACGTTCCTGGCCCTCTCTCCGCGCACCACGGTGACGTCCGACCAGATCGAGGACGAGCTCTGGGCCGACCAGCGGATGACCAACGCCCGCAACGCCCTGCAGGCCAACGTGCTGCGGCTGCGCAAGTACCTGGAGTCCCTGACCGGGGTGAAGGGGACCGAGCTGATCCGCACCGTCGGCAGCGGCTACCTGCTGGACCTGGATCCCGAACGCGTCGACGCGCACCGCTTCCTGCGGCTGGCGGAGACCGGCGCGGCGCTGGTGCACGTGGACCCGGAGCGGGCCATCACCGCGCTGGAGCGGGCGCTCGCGCTGTGGCGGGGGCCCGCCCTGATGGACTCGGTGGACGGGGTACGGATCCGGCTGGCCGCCTCCCACCTGGAGGAACGCCGGATCACCGCCTACGAGGACCTCATCACGGCCATGCTGACCGTCGCGGCGCACCGCATCTCGGTGCCGGAGCTGCGCCAGCTGGCCGTCGAGCACCCCGAACGGGAGCGGCTCAGCGAGCTGCTGATGCTGGCCCTGTACCGGGAGGGCCGACAGGCCGAGGCGTTGGACGTGTTCCACGGCGCGCGCCGCCGGCTCGCCGGAGACCTGGGGCTGGAGCCCGGCCGCGCCCTGAACCGGGCGTACCAGGCGATCCTCGAACAGGACGACGTGCTCGGGGAGCCCCGTCAGGCCCTCGTCTACGCCGGGCGGCGGGGCTGAGACCGTCCCCCGTCTTTCCCTTCCCCTTTCCGTTCTGTCCTTCCGCTGTTCTGCCACTGTCGTCCTGCTGACGTTTCGCAGGTGCCCCTTGCCCACAAGCGGAATGCGGCTACGGTGAATGGACCGGTTCAGTCCTCGGGTTCGTTTCCGCCTGGATATCCGGACCCGATAATCCGGGGACGGCCCACCCCGGCGGCAGTGGACCTGTGGACTGAATTCCCATTTCCGGGAACCGCCGACGGGGGGCAGGACATGGAACTCGAATTGCGTCACGCTCGCATTGTCGTCACGATCAACACCGCCGGGAGCATTTCCGCCGGAGCCCAGGAACTCGGCCTTCCGCAGCCGAGTCTCACCGCACAACTGCGCCGTATCGAAAGGGCGGTCGGCGGCGACCTCTTCGTACGTTCCCGATCCGGGGTGACCCCGACCGAGCTGGGTGCGCGGCTCGTCCCGCGCCTGGCCGACCTGGTCCGCCGGGCTGACGAGGTGATGGCCGAGGCCCTGGCCTCCTCCGGCGGCCCGCTGCGGCTGGGCTGCGCCGAGTGGACGCCTCCGACGTTGCGCGACGCCCTCCAGGCGGCACTGCCGGGCAACACCGTGCAGACGCAGACGCTGGCCCCGGAGGCCGCCGCGGAAGCGGTACAGCGCGGGGCGCTGGCCGCCGCGCTGGTGCCCCGGGTCCCCGAGCCGGCCGACGGCGACGGCGGTGGTGACGGCGACGGCGGCGAGCCCGCCCTGGGCCACGCCCTGATCGTGCGGGAACCGGTGTGGCTGGCGGTCCCGCTCGGCCATCCGCTCACCGCCCGCGAATCCGTCGGGTCGGACGAGCTCGCCGAACTCACCGACCGGGCCGGGCTGGCCTGGGTGCGCTCCTCGCAAGACCACTGGTTCCGCACCGTGGAGCGGCGCGTGCTGGGCGGCGGCGCCGCGCCCGGGCGGGTGCTGCACCACGTCAACAGCCACCAGGAGGCCATGAACTGGGTGCGGGGCATGGACGTGGCCGCGCTCACCACGCCCTCCGGGGCGGTGCCGGGCGTGGCCCTGGTGCCGGTGACCGACACCGAGCGGGTCGAGCTGGTGCTGCTGTGGCGCGGCAACGCCGTCTCCCGCGAGACCCTGCACACCCTGGTCGACACCGTACGCGCGTACTACTGCGGCTACGCCCGCTCGCTGCCGGCGTACTGGTCCTGGATCCAGGAGCACCGCGACGAGTACAGAGAGCTCGGGCGCCACCTGCCGCAGCCCGTCGTCGCCTGAGCCGGCCGGACCTCAGCGGGAGTTCAGCACGCGGTCAGCCGAGACTCGGCAGCGGCTCAGCGGGAGTCCGACAGCGGGTCAGAACGGCGTCAGAGGGCCGTCAGAGCGGTCGGCCAGCATCTGCGGCATGACAACTGCAGCGAACCGCCTCGACGCCGAATCCCGCGATCGCATCAAGGAGATCATCTGCGACATCCTCGAGATCGAGCCCTCGGAGATGAGCGACACCAGCCGCTTCAAGGAGGACCACGAAGCGGACTCCATGGGCGCCATCGAGATCCTCTCCCAGCTGGAGCGGATCTTCGGCACCGACATCGACCAGGCCGAGCTCTCCCGGATGGTCAACCTCTCCACCGTCATCACGGTCGTCGAGGAAGCCATAGCCGCCAAGTCCGAACCGGCCAACTAGGCCACGGCGCGTACGACTACGACGGGAGCGCAGGGTGTACGACGATGAGCGGGCGCCGCGCCGGGTGGTGATCACCGGCCTCGGCACGGTCACCAGCATCGGCCTCGGAGTCACGGCCTTCCTGGACGGACTGCGGTCCGGTCGCAGCGGGGTCAAGCCGATCACGGCATTCGACACGACGGGCTTCGCCCACGCCAACGGGTGCGAGGTCGACGACTTCGAGCCCGCGGACTGGATCCACCGGACCGAGCCGGCGGACCTGGGCCGGGCCACGCAGTTCTCGATCGCCGCCGCCCGGATGGCCGTCGCGGACGCCGGCCTGACCCCGGAAGACCTCCGGGAGCGGAAGGTCCTGGTCTCGGTCGGCACCACCGACGCCGAGTCCCGGGACCTGGACCTGCTCGTCGGTCAGCAGCTGGAGCACGGACCGGAGCACCTGGACCAGGGCGTCGTGCGCCGGGCCCAGGCCGGCCGGCTCTCCAGCGGCATCGTCCGCGAACTCGGCCTCGTGGACGTGGAGGCCCTGACCATCCCGACCGCCTGCGCGGCCGGCAACTACGCCATCGGCAGCGGCTTCGACGCCATCCGCGACGGCGACGTCGAGACCGCGCTGTGCGGTGGCGCCGACGCCGTCTGCCGCAAGACCTTCACCGGTTTCTACCGGCTCGGCACCATCGCCCCGGAGGTCTGCCAGCCCTTCGACAAGGACCGCAAGGGCATCCTCACCGGCGAGGGCGCCGGGATCCTGCTGATGGAGAGCCTGGATTCGGCTCTGGCACGCGGCGCCCGGATCTACGCCGAGGTCCTCGGCTACGGGCTCAGCTGCGACGCCCACCACCCCGTCGCCCCCGACCAGGACGGCCTGGCCCGGTGCATCGAGGTGGCGCACCGCAACGCCGGGGTCAAGGCGGAGGACATCGACTTCATCTCCGCGCACGGCACCGGCACCCACGCCAACGACGTGACGGAGGCGGGCGCGATCCGCCAGGTCTTCGACACCCCGCCGCCCACCATCTCCATCAAGTCCATGATCGGCCACTCCATGGGCGCGGCGAGCGCGCTCGCCTCCGCCGCCTGTGCGCTGGCGATCACCGAGGGGTTCATCCCTCCCACCATCAACCACCGCGAGACCGACCCCGAGTGCGGCCTGGACTGCGTGCCCAACGAGGCCCGCCCGGCCCGGCTCGACGTCGTGCAGAACAACGCCCTGGCCTTCGCGGGCAACAACGCCGTGCTGATCCTCGGCCGCTACGAGGAGGCCGCCTGATGTCCCCCACCCCCCTGGTCATCTCCGGCTGGTCGGCGGTCTCGCCGTTCGGCGTCGGCCGTGACTCCTTCAGCAGCGGAATGTCCGCCGGCCGCACCACCATCGGTGCCGTCGACCGCGAGGTCTTCCCCGGCCCGTTCGCCGAGGGCGCGGTGGTCCCCGATTTCACCGCCGCCAAGTACGTCGGGAAGAAGGGGACCCGGACCATGGACCGGGTCACCGCCATCGCGGTCACCGCCGTCGGCGGACTCATCGACGGCTTCCGCGAGGAGCTGGCCGCCCGCCCCGAGCAGACCGCCCTGGTCCTCGGCACCGGCTCCGGCAGCGTGCAGAGCATCATGGACTTCACCCGGGACGCACTGGCCGGCGAGCGCCCGTACCACGTGGACCCGGCCCGCTTCCCGAACACCGTGATGAACCGGGCCGCCGGGCAGAGTGCCATCTGGCACGGCATCAAGGGCCCCAACACCACCGTCGCCGGCGGCTCGCTGACCGGCCTGCTCGCCCTCGGGTACGCGCTGCGGCTGCACCGCGGGGGCCACTGCTCCCGCGTACTGGTGGGCGCGGCCGAGGAGTACTCGACCCAGCGCTCCTGGCTGGAGTGGCACGGCCGCGACGAGGTGGAGCGCGACACCCCGCTCGGCGAGGGCAGCGCGGTCTTCCTCCTGGAGACCGCCGAGGACGCGGCGGCGGCCGGACGGGGCCCGCTGGCCCGGATCGGCGCCACCGGCTTCCGTGCCTTCCACGAGCCGGACGGGGCCCGGGAGGCCCTGGCCGTCTGTGTGCGCGGCGCACTGGAGAAGGCCGGCGTGGCCCCTTCCGACGTACGACTGGTGGCGCCCCTGGGCTCCGGCGGCCCGCTCGTCCGGCAGGAGGAGGACGCCGTCGCCGACGTGCTCGGCGAGGACGCCGACCCGCGGTGGGTACGGATCCGGCCGCTGGTCGGAGACACCTCCGCGGCGTCCGCCGCACTGCAGTTGGCCGGGGTGCTCGCCGCGGCCGGCGAGCGGGGCCTGGCGCCCGGCGAGGCCGCGCTGGTCACCGGTATCGAGCGGGACGGCCTGGTCGGCTGCGCGGTCCTCACCGGCGGCTGACCTCCCCATACTCCGACGGCCGGCCGGGAGACACCCCCGCCCCGGCCGGTCGTCGGATCCGCACTCCATCACCGAGGAGAACCACGCACATGTCCGCAACCGAACGCCGCGTCGCACTGGTGACCGGGGGCTCCCGGGGCATCGGCCGCCACGTCGTCGCCCGCCTCGCGCAGGACGGCTACGACGTCGCCTTCTGCTACCAGTCCGACAAGGAGGCCGCCGACACGGTGGCCGCCGAGGCCACCGCCGCCGGGGCCCGCGTCCACACCGCGCGCACCGACGTCCGCGACCACGACGCCGTACGGGACTTCGTCCGCGCGAGCGAGAAGGAGCTCGGGCCGCTGCACACGGTGGTGTCCTGCGCGGGGATCGTCCGCGACAACCCGCTCGTGATGCTGGCGCCCGACGACTGGGACGCGGTCCTGCGGGTCAACCTGGACGGCACCTACAACCTCTGCAAGGCCGCGGTCTTCGCCATGATGAAGCGCCGCGCCGGTTCCGTCATCACCCTGTCCTCGGTGGCCGGCGTGTACGGCAACGCCACCCAGACCAACTACTCCGCGACCAAGGCCGGGATCATCGGTTTCACCAAGGCCCTCGCCAAGGAGAGCGGCCGCTACGGCATCCGCGCCAACGCCGTCGCCCCCGGATTCATCGAGACCGACATGCTCTCGGGGCTCTCCGAGGAGCACGTCAAGAAGATGACGGAGCGGATCCCGCTCGGCCGGTTCGGCCGCCCCGAGGAAGTCGCGGACCTGGTCTCCTTCCTCGCCTCCGACCGCGCCTCGTACATCACCGGGCAGGTCTTCGGGATCGACGGCGGCCTCGTCGTCTGAACCGACACACACCCCGAAGGGTTCACCATGCCCAAGAACAAGACGCCCCGCTTCTACTTCTCGCTGCGCAGCCCGTACTCCTGGCTGGCCTACCGCGAGATCACCACCTTCCACCCGGACCTCGCCGAACAGCTGGAGTGGGTGCCCTTCTTCGAGCCGGACGAGACCAGTTCCCGGCTGCTGACGGAGCAGGGCGGCCGGTTCCCGTACTCGGCGATGTCCCGGGAGAAGAACCGTTACGTCCTCCAGGACGTCGGCCGGCTCACCAAGGCCCGGGGCCTGACGGTGACCTGGCCCGTGGACCGGGAGCCGGTGTGGGAGGTCCCGCACCTGGCCTACCTGGTCGCCGCCCGGCAGGGCCGCGGCCACGCCTTCATCGACGCCGTGTACCGGGCCCGGTTCGGCCGCGGACAGAACATCTGCGACCCGGCGACCATCGAGGACATCGCCTTCGAGATCGGGCTCGACCCGCGCGAGCTGGCAGGGGCGAGCGAGGACCCGGAGGTGCGTGCGGAGGGCATCCGTGCCCTGCTCGACGTGTGCCGGGACGGGGTGTTCGGAGTGCCCTTCTTCGTCCACGGCTTCAGCCGGTTCTGGGGCATCGACCGGCTCGACGAGTTCATCGCCCACCTGCGCGACCAGCAGGTGCCGGCCGCCTCCGTCCCGGAGCCGCTGGCCGCGATCGGCCTGGGCGACCGCGCCACGGAAGACGCTCACGCGGGCGGCTGCGGCTAGTCCGGCCCGTACGCGGGCACCCCCACAGGCCCGAACCAGGCCAGGCACGCGCCGGGCACCCCCACAGGCCCGAACCAGGCCAGGCATGCACCGGGGCATCCCCCCAGGCCTGGACGGGGCCGGGTGTGTGCCGGGGCGTCCCCGCAGGGCGTCGAACACAACCACCCTCGGCCCACCGACCCCCCGACACGTTCGACGCCCGAGGAGACGCCCCGGCGCGCGCCCGGACCCGGCCGGGCCGACCCCGGCGGGGCCGACCCCGGCGGAGCCGACCCTTGCCGGCTGGCCCCGGCGGGCCGCCCCCCACACCGCCCCCACACCGGCCCCGCCCCGGCCTGGCCGCCCCCACACCGGCCCGGCCCCCGGCGGGCCCGCCCCCCACACCGGCCCGAGCCGAAGCAAACGGCCAGGCCCGCACCCGACTTCAGCGCGCCATCAGTTCGCTTTCAGAACGCCGTCAGCGCGCGCGGCGACGATCTGGCCCGTGACAGGGCTGACATCGGAAACCTTCGCTAGGGGATAGCCATGACGCATGTTCAGACGGTCGGCGGCCTTCCGCTCACCGCCGGCCAGAAGGACATCTGGTTCGACGCGAAACTCTCTGGCGGGGGAGCCACGTACAACACCGCCATCTACTGGGACATCAGGGGCCCGCTCGACCACGAGCTGTTCCGCACGGCGCTGGAGCGCCTCGTCGCGGAGTCGGAGTGCCTCCGGACCAGATTCACCGAAGTGGACGGCGAGCCCCGCCAGTTCGTCGAGCCGCTGGAGGTGCTGCCGCTGACGGTCACCGACGTCAGCGGCGCCGCCGACCCCGCCGCAGCCGCGCACGAGGCGATCCGCGCCGATCTGCGGGTCCCGTTCACGCTGCCCGCCGAGGGCAACGCGGGCAACGACAACGGCGGGGGCGACGAGAACGGCGGGGGCGACGGCAGCGCACCCGGCCCCCTGTTCCGCCTGAGCGTCTTCACGCTCAACCCCGACCGCACCTTCTTCTGCCTCCTCAACCACCACCTGGTCTCCGACGGCTTCAGCTACGTCATCTACTGGCAGCGGCTCTCCGCGATCTACGAGGCCCTGCTGGCCGGAACCGACCTCGACGAGGGCCGTTTCCCGGCGCTGACCACCCTGCTCGACGCCGAGGCCGGATACGTCGGTTCGGCCCGTGCCCAGCGCGACGCCGCCTACTGGGAGGAACGTTTCTCCGACCGCCCCGAGCTGATCAGCCTCTCCACCGGCGACGCCGAGCCCGCCCAGACCTTCCTCCAGGAGCAGGGCGTCCTGCCCGGGGCCGTCGCCGAGCGGCTGCGCGCCGTGGCCTGGGAGTCCCGCGTCACCTGGCAGACCGTGCTGGTCGCGGCCCTGGGGGCCTACACCGGCCGGATGGCCGGCACCGAGGACGTCCTGCTGTCCGTGCCCGTCACCGCCCGCGTCGGCGGCGACACCCAGAAGGTCCCCGGCATGGTGGTCAACTACCTGCCGCTGCGGCTCGCCGTGGACTCCGCCACCACCCGCACGGGACTGCTCGCCGACGCCTACCGCGCCTTCTCGCAGGCCCTCAAGCACCAGCGGCACCGGGTCAGCAAGATCCGCCGCGCCATGGGCCTGCCCAGTGACGACCGGCGTCCCTTCGGCCCGTTCCTCAACATGATGCCGCAGGTGGAGAAGCTGGCCATCGGCCCGTGCGAGGCCACCATCCACAGCCCGTCGACCGGGCTGGTGGACGACCTGGAGTTCACCGTCGCCGACAAGGGCGACGACGGCATAGGCATCGACCTGAACGGCAACGAGGCCCGCTACACGCGTCCCGAGGTCCGCGCGCACCTCGACCGCTTCGTCTCCTACCTCGACCGGTTCCTGACGGCCGACGCGGAGCGGCCGCTGGCCGGCCTGGAGCTCCTCTCCCCCGGCGAGGCCGGGGAACTCGCCGCCGCGCTCACCGGCCCGGTCCGCCCGACCCCGTACCTGGGCGTCGTGGAGCGGATCCGGGCGCACGCCGTGAGCACCCCGGACGCGCCGGCCGTCACCGACGACACCGGCACCCTCGGCTACGCCCGGCTCGTCGGCCGCGCCGGCGCGCTCTCCCGCCACCTGACCGGCACCGGCCCGGTCGCCCTCCTCACCGAGCCCGGCCGGGACTTCGTCACCGCCGAGCTGGCCGTCCTCGGCGCCGGGCGGGCCTTCGTACCGCTCGACCCGGGTGCGCCGCTGCCCCGTCTGACCTCCCTGCTGCGCGACAGCGGCGCCGGCTTCGTGCTCACCGACGCCGCGCACCGGGACCTCGCCGAGCAGGCCGCCGCGGCCGCCGGCGACGGCGTCCCGCTGCCCGTGCGCGAGATCGGCACCGAGGAGGACGCCCCGGACGCGCTGCCGCCCGTACTCGGCGGCCCGCAGGACCTGGCGTACGTCATCTACACCTCGGGTTCCACCGGCAAGCCCAAGGGCGCCATGGTGCAGCGCGGCGGCATGGTCAACCACCTGCTCGCCAAGGTCGAGGAGCTGTCCCTGGACAGCTCCGACGCGCTCGTCCACAACGCCCCGGTCACCTTCGACGTCACCGTGTGGCAGACCCTGACCACGCTGCTCGTCGGCGGCCGGGTCCGCGCCTTCAGCCGGGCCGAGGCCTCCGACCCCGACGCGCTGTTCACCACGATCGGCGCCGAGGGCCTGACCGTGCTGGAGGTCGTGCCCTCCCTGCTGCGCGCCACCCTCGACGTGTGGGACGCGGCCGGCTCCGCCCCGGAGCTGCCCGCGCTGCGCTGGATGATCTCCAACGGGGAGGCGCTGCCGGCCGAGCTGTGCACCCGCTGGTTCGCCCGCTACCCGGACATCGCGCTGGCCAACCTGTACGGCCCGACCGAGTGCTCCGACGACGTCACGCACGCCTACGCCCCCACGCGGGGCGCCCTCGACGCGATGGCCGCCGCGATCGTCCCCATCGGCCGCCCCCTGCGCAACACCCGACTGCACATCCTGGGCGACGACCTGTCGCCCGTGCCGCGCGGAGTGCGCGGCGAGCTGTACATCGCGGGCGCCGGCGTGGGCCGCGGCTACCTCGGCGACCCCCGCCGTACGGCCGTCACCTTCCTGCCCGATCCCTTCGCCGGGGACGGCTCCCGCATGTACCGCACGGGCGACCTGGTGGAGCTGCGCCCCGACGGGCAGCTCGCCTTCGTCGGCCGCCGCGACCACCAGGTCAAGATCCGCGGCCAGCGCATCGAGCTCGGCGAGGTCGAGTCGGCGCTGCGCGCGCTCCCCGGTGTCGCCGACGCGGTCGCGGCCGCCGTCACCGACCCGGCCGGTCACAAGCGTCTGGTCGGCTACCTGGAGCCGGAGTCCGGCGTCCTCCTCGACACCCCGGCGCTGCGCGCACTGCTCGCCGGCCGGCTGCCGGAGGCGCTCGTGCCGACCGTGCTGCTCACCCTGGACGCGCTGCCGCTCACGGCGCACGGCAAGGTGGACCGCAAGGCGCTGCCCGCCCCGGACCCGGCCGGCCCCAAGGCCGCCGTCCGGGCTGCCCGTACCCCGGAGGAGGGCATCCTCGTCGCAGTGCTGGCCGAGGTGCTGGGCCTGACCGAAGTCGGCGTCGACGACAGCTTCTTCGCCCTCGGCGGCGACAGCATCAGCTCCATCCAGGTCGTCAGCCGGGCCCGCCGGGCCGGGCTGATCGTCACCGCCCGCGACGTCTTCAAGCACCGCACCCCGGCCGCCATCGCCGCCGTGGCCCGGCGCGTGGAGAGCGCCGCCGCGGTCGTCGCCGACGACGGAACCGGCGAGATCGACCCGACGCCGATCTCCGACCGGCTGCGCGAGCAGCTGTCCGAACTCCCGGAAGCGACGCGCGAGTTCGCCCAGTACATCGCCGTCACCGCACCCGCCGGACTCACCCCGGACGTCCTGGAGCCCGCCCTGCAGGCGGTCCTGGACCGGCACGACGTGCTGCGCCTGAAGCTCGGCACCCCGGTGCCGGGCCTGTGGACGCAGGAGGTCCTGGCACCCGGCGCCGTCACCGCAGCCGACGTGGTCACCCGGGTCACCGTGCCCGCCGGCGCGGACCGCGCGGCCGTGCTCGCCGAGCAGACCGCCGCTGCCCGGGCCCGGCTGCGCCCCGAGACGGGCCTGGTCGTGCAGGCGGTCCTGCTGGAGGAGGCCCCCGGCGCGGGCGGCCGCCTGCTGCTGGTCGTCCACCACCTGGCCGTGGACGGGGTGTCCTGGCGGATCCTGCTGCCGGACCTCAAGGCCGCCTGGCAGGCCGTCACCGAGGGCCGCACCCCTGCTCTGGAACCCGTCCCGACCTCCTTCCGGACCTGGGCGAAGGCCCTGTCCGCGGATGCCCGCACCTCCCGTCGGGTGGGTGAACTCCCGCTGTGGAGCGCCCAGTCGGCCGGGGACGCGGAGATCCTGGCCGACCGGCCGCTGGACCCGGCCACCGACACCTGGGCGCACGCGGGCCGGCTCCGGCTGGAACTGCCCGCATCGCTCACCGCCGACGTGCTCACCCGGGTGCCCGGCGCCCTGCACGCCGAGATCAACGAGGTGCTGCTGACCGGTCTCGCGCTGGCCGTCACCGGCCGTTCGGGAGCCCGTGGGACCCGTACCGTCGTCGAGCTGGAGGGCCACGGCCGCGAACAGATCGGGGACGGCCTCGACGTCTCCCGTACGGTCGGCTGGTTCACCAGTGCCTTCCCCGTCGGGCTGGACGTCGGCGAGCTGGACCGGGCCGAGGCAGCGGCCGGCGGCCCGGCCGTCGGCGCCGCCCTCAAGCGGGTCAAGGGCGCGCTGCGCGCCCTGCCCGACCACGGCATCGGCTACGGCCTGCTGCGCCACGTGAACCCGCAGACCGCGGTGGTGCTCGCGCGGACCGCCGTGCCCCAGATCTCCTTCAACTACCTGGGCCGGTTCGCGGCGGGTGACGGCGCCTGGGCGATCGAGGCCGGCGGCGCCGGCCTGACCGCCTCCCCCGACACCCCGCTGCGCCAGCCCCTGGACCTGGTCGCGCTGACCGAGGACCGCCCCGAGGGCCCGGTCCTGGTGGCCGAGTGGACCTGGCCGTCGGGCGCGCTGGACGAGAGCGCCGTACGGGAGGTCGCCGAGGGCTGGTTCGCCGCGCTGGGCGCGCTCGCCGCGTACTCCTCGCGCCCCGGATCGGGCGGCCGGATCCCCGCCGACTTCCCGCTGGTCGACGTGGAGCAGCGGGAGATCGACGCCTGGGAGCAGGAGCCGGCCGGGCTCACCGACGTGCTGCCGCTGTCCCCGCTCCAGCGCGGCCTGCTGTTCCAGGCGGAGTTCGACCGCCAGGGCATGGACGCGTACACCCTCCAGGTCGTCATGGACATCGGCGGCTCGCTGGACGTGGCCGCGCTGCGTGCCGCGGCCACCGCGCTGCTGGACCGCAATCCGGAGCTGCGCGCACGGTTCCGCGAGCGGGAGCAGGGCGATCCGGTGCAGCTGATCCCGGCCTCCGTCGAGCTGCCGTGGACCGAGATCGACCTCACGGCCGGCGCCGATCCCGGCGCGGAGGCGAGCCGGCTGACCGAGGAGGAGTGGCTGGACCGCTTCGACGTGACGCAGGGTCCGCTGACCCGGTTCACCGTCTACAAGCTGGGCGCCGAACGCCACCGCGTCGTGTGGACCACCCACCACATGCTGGTGGACGGCTGGTCGCTGTCCGCCGTCCTCGCCGAGGAGCTCGTCACCCTGTGGGGCAACGGCGCCGATGTCAGCGCCCTGCGCCCGGTGGCGCCGGGCCGCGCCTACCTGGAGTGGTCCGCCGCCCAGGACAAGCCGGCCGCCCGTGCGGCGTGGGAGCGGGAGCTCGACGGGATCGACGAGGCCACCCGGCTCGGCCCCGCCGACCGGGCGCGGGTCTCCGTCCTTCCCGAGACCTACACCGTGGAGCTGCCCGCCGAGCTGACCGGCTCCCTCACCGAATGGGCGACCCGGCGCGGCCTGACCATGAACACGGTCGTGCAGGGCGCCTGGGCGGCCGTGCTGGGCAGCCTCACCGGCCGCCGCGACGTGACCTTCGGCGCGGTCGTCTCCGGACGCCCCGCGGACCTGCCCGAGGTCGAGCGGATGGTCGGCGCGTTCCTGCACACCCTGCCGGTACGGGCGGACCTGGATCCGGCGCTGCCGTTCGAGGAGCTGCTGGCCGGTCTCCAGGACCGCCAGCTCGCGCTGGAGGAGCACCAGCACCTGGGCCTGGCCGATGTGCAGCAGGTCATCGGGATCGGCGAGCTCTTCGACACCGTGGTCAGTTTCCACAACTACCCGGCGGGCGCGCTGGACGCGATCGGCTCGTACGTCCCCGGTCTGACCATGCACGACTGGAAGGCGCGGGTCATCGCCGAGTACCCGCTCGCCGTCGGGGTGTTCCCCACCGAGGGGCAGCGGCTGCGGGTGGAGGCCCAGTACCGGCCGGACGTCTTCGACGCCGCGCGGGCCGAGGTCTTCGTCGACCGGTTCGCCCGGGTGCTGAGGCAGCTCGCCGACGCCCCGAACACCCCGCTGGGCCGGATCGACGCGCTGACCGGCGAGGAGCGCGAGCAGGTGCTCGGCGCCTGGTCGGGGGCGGGCGCGGCCCGCCCGGCCATCGCCGCCCTGGCCACCAC
Source organism: Streptomyces sp. NBC_01351 (assembly GCF_036237315.1). Classification (GTDB taxonomy): domain Bacteria; phylum Actinomycetota; class Actinomycetes; order Streptomycetales; family Streptomycetaceae; genus Streptomyces. The sequence goes on from NZ_CP108358.1 coordinate 53,142, forward strand.
GACGTTCGAGCGGTGGGCCGGGTTCTCGCCCGCCAAGCCGGCCGTCTCCCTCGGCGACGAGGAGCTCGACTACGCCGAGCTGAACGGCCGGGCCAACCGGCTGGCCCGGCTGCTGGCCGAGCGCGGAGTCGGTCCGGAGCAGCCGGTCGCCGTGATGCTCCCCCGCTCCCCCGGGCTGGTCGTCGCCGCGCTGGCCGCCCTCAAGGCGGGCGCGGTGTTCCTGCCCGTCGACGCCGACTACCCGGTCGACCGGATCGGTTACATGCTGGAGGACGCCCGCCCGCCGGTCCTGCTGACCGACGCGGCGACCTGGTCCCGCCCGGCGGGCCTGCCCGACCTGGCCGCGTTCGGGGTCGCTCCGCTGCTGCTGGACGCGCCCGAGACGGCCGCCCGGCTCGCGGAGCTCGCCGGGACCGACCTCACCGACGCGGAGCGGGTGGCGCCGCTGCACCCGGAGAACACGGCGTACATCATCTACACCTCCGGCTCCACGGGCCGCCCCAAGGGCGTCGCCGTGGCGCACACCGGGCTGATGTCGATGATCTCCAGCCTCTCCGACCGGTTCTGGCTCGACCACGACGTACGGGTCCTGCAGTTCGCCTCGTTCAGCTTCGACGCCTCGGTCTTCGGCATCATGCTGGCGCTGCTCAACGGCGGCACCCTGGTCATCGCCGACGAGGAGGCCCGCAACCCGGGCCGGCCGCTGGTGGACCTGATCAACGACGCCCGGATCAACCTGGTCGCGCTGCCGCCCGTCGTGGTCGGCGGGCTGCCCGCCGACGCCACGCTCCCCGCGGACCTGCGGCTGGTGGTCACCGGGGAGGCGGTGCCGGCCGGGGTGGTGGAGCGCTGGGGCGGCTCGGTCAAACTGTTCAACGGCTACGGGCCCACAGAGGCCGTCGTCGGCTGCACCGTCGCCGGCCCGCTGGCCCCGCGGGCCGGGCGGCCGCCGATCGGAAAGCCCACGAACGCCCACCGCGTGTACGTGCTCGACCGGAACCTGCGGCCCGTCGCCCCGGGCGTCACGGGTGAGCTGTACGTAGCGGGCGGCCTGGCGCGCGGCTACCTGGCCCGCCCGGGGCTGACCGCGTCCCGGTTCGTCGCCGACCCGTTCGGCCCGGCGGGCTCCCGGATGTACCGCACGGGCGACCTCGTGACCTGGCTGCCCGACGGCGACCTCGACTACCTGGACCGGGTCGACGACCAGGTTCAGCTGCGCGGGATCCGCATCGAGCTCGGCGAGATCTCCTCGGCCCTGCTCGCCCAGCCCGGCGTCGAGCAGGCCGTCGTGGTGATGCGCGAGGACGAGGCGGGCGAGCGCCGGCTGGTGGCGTACGTCGTCGCCGCTTCCGCCGCCGGCCCCGAGGCCACCGCGGTGCTGCGCGAACGGCTCGCCGCGGAACTGCCCGACTACATGGTCCCCTCGGCGGTGGTCGCCCTCGAGGAGCTGCCGCTGACCGCCCAGGGCAAGCTGGACCGCAAGGCCCTGCCCGACCCGGACCTGGGCGCGGCCTCCCGCGGCCGGTCCCCGCGGACGCCCGTCGAGGGCATCCTGTGCGGGCTGTTCGCGGATGTCCTCGGCCTGGAGCAGGTCTCCATCGACGACGACTTCTTCGAGATCGGCGGGCACTCGCTGCTCGCCACCCGCCTCGTCAGCCGGGTGCGCAGCACCCTCGGCGTCGAACTCCCCATCCGTGCCCTGTTCGAGGCCCGGTCCGTGGTGGGTCTGGCCGCACAGGTCGGCCACGCGGCGCAGGCCCGGCCCGCGCTGGCGCCGGCCGCGCCGGGAGGGGAGCGCCCGCTCTCCTCCAGCCAGCAGCGCCAGTGGTTCCTCAACCGGCGCCAGGGCCGCGAGGACGGCTCGTACAACAGCGCCATGGCCTTCCGGCTGCAGGGGAAGCTCGACACGGACGCCCTGCAGGCGGCCCTGCTCGATCTGACGGCCCGGCACGAGGTGCTGCGGACGGTGATCCCCGAGCAGGACGGGGTGCCCTCGCTGCGGGTCCTGGACCCGGCCGCGGGCGCGCCGGTCCTGAGGACCGTGTCCGTCTTCACCGACCAGCTCGACACCGCGCTGGCCACCGAGGCCGACCGGGGCTTCGACCTCACCGAGGAGACCCCGCTGCGGGTGCGGCTCTTCCCGACCGGCGCGGACGCGTACGTCCTGCTGATCGTGCTGCACCACATCGCCTTCGACGGCTGGTCGATGGAGCCGCTGCTCGACGACCTCGCCACCGCCTACCGGGCCCGGACCGGCGGGCGGGCCCCGAAGTGGGAGCCGCTGCCGGTGCAGTACTCGGACTTCGCGGTCTGGCAGCGCGAGCTGCTCGGCGAGCCGGAGGACCCGGACGGCCTCGGCGCGCGGCAGCTCGACTTCTGGCGCGACGCCCTGGCCGGTCTGCCGGAGGAACTGCCGCTGGCGACCGACTTCCCCCGCCCGGAGGGCGGCGGGACCGCCGGTGACACGGTCCTGTTCGACCTGGACCCGGAACTGCACGGCGCGATCGCGGAGATCGCCCGGACCACGGGCACCACCGAGTTCATCGTCTTCCAGGCGGCGCTGTCGGCCCTGCTGACCCGGTGGGGCGCGGGGACCGACATCCCGCTCGGGGTGTCCGTCGCCGGGCGCTCCGACGACGCGCTCGCCGATGTGGTCGGGATGTTCCTCAACACCCTGGTGCTGCGCGGCGACACCAGCGGCGACCCCACCTTCCGGGAGCTGCTGGAGCGGCTGCGGGAGACCGACCTGGCCGCCTACTCGCACCAGGACGTGCCCTTCGACCAGGTCGTGGACGCGGTCAGGCCGGCCCGCGCGCTGGGCAGGCACCCGCTGTTCCAGGTCTCGCTCACCGTGCAGCACGACGGGGTGCGGGTGCCCGAGCTGGTGGGGCTGAGCGCGGAGCCGGAGTACGTCGGATCCGACCAGGCCAAGCTGGACCTGGTGCTGGAACTGTTCAACTGGCCCGGCCGGGACGGCATGCGCGGTCTGCTGACCTTCAGCACCGCGCTGTACACCCGGGACACCGCGGAGCGGCTCGTCGGGCAGTTCCGGGAGGTGCTGCGGGCCGCCGTCGCCGACCCCGAGGTGCGCGTCAGCGGCCTCGACGCGGACCGCGGGGCCACCGGCCCGGCGGCCGCGGCGGTGACCTCGTCCGTGACCACTCCGGTGGCCGAGCCGGTGGCCGACACCCTGACGGAGCTGATCGCCGGCCGGATCGCCGCCTCCCCGCAGGAGACCGCGGTCGGCGCCGGGTCGCGGGCCCTGTCGTACGCGGCCCTGGACGAGCGCGCCGGACGGCTGGCGCAGCTCCTCGTGGAGCGGGGGGCCGGCCCCGGCCGGGTCGTCGCCCTCGCGGTGCCGCGCGCCGCCGACCAGGCGGTGGGCGCCCTCGCGGTGCTCAAGTCCGGTGCGGCCTACGTGCCGGTGGGCGCGGAGGAGCCGAGCGACCTGGTCCGTGAGCTGGTGGAGGCGACCGCCGCGGTGGCCGTCCTCACCACCGAGGGCCTGGCCGGCAGGCTGCGGAGCACCGGGGTGCCGGTCGTGGTCCTGGACCCGGCCGCCGGTGGTCCGGCGGCCGGACCGGCCCCGGCGCGGCTGCCGGAGCCGGGCCTGCCCGCCTACCTGGTGCGCGGCCCGGAGGGGGCGGCCCCGGTCACCCCCGTCAGCCACGCCGAGGCGGCCGCGCTGGCCTCCGTACCGGGCGCGGCGGCGGACGCCGGGCTCTGGCCGGCCCTGCTCTCGGGCACGGCCGCGGGCGCCGCGGACCGACCGGGCCGCGACTGGTCCACCCCCGACCCGTCGTCCCCGGTGGACAGCCCTGGGGAAGCGGCTGCCGCAGCCGCCGTGGCGACCACCGCCACGGACGCCGATCCGGTCGAGGAGACCCTGCTGGGGATCGTCCGCGACGTACTCACCAAGGACGCGCTCACGGCCGGGGAGAACTTCTTCGACGCCGGCATGGACAGCATGAAGTCGCTGCGCGTGGTCAGCCTGGCCCGCAAGGCCGATCTGGGGCTGAGCATCGCGGACGTCTTCGTCCACCAGAGCGTCGCGGCGCTGGCCGCGAGCCTGCGCCCGGCCCCCGAACCGGAGCCCGAACCGGCCCCGGAAGCCGCCGTCCGGGCGCCCGCTCCGGAGGCCATGCGCAGCAGTGCCCGGGGCATGGCCGAGGCGATCGCCGAGGCCGACGGGATCGACCACGTCGAGCACTTCACCCCGATGCTGACCATCCAGCCCGACGGCGACCGCACCCCGCTGTTCTGCGTGCACAGCGGTGTGGGGCTGTCCCTCTCCTACCTGACCCTGGTGCCGTACCTGCACCCCGACCAGCCCGTCTACGCCCTCCAGTCGCCCACCGTGGTGGACGGCGCGGCCCTTCCGGAGACCATCGAGGAGAACGCCGCCGAGTACATCCGGCTGATCAAGGAGGTCCGGCCCGAGGGCCCGTACCACCTGCTGGGGTGGTCGTTCGGCGGGCTGCTCGCCTACGAGATGGCCGTCCAGCTCCGGGCGGCCGGCGACGAGGTGGGCCTGCTGACCGTCATGGACTCCTTCCCCCGCACCGACGCGGTCGACGAGCGCGACGAACAGGTACGGCTGGGCTGGCTGATGGAGGGCATCGGCCACCAGCGGGACGAGTTCGGCGGCCGCCGGCTCGTGCCGGACGACCTCTACGAAACGCTGCGCCGGGACAACAGTCCGCTGGCCCGGATGGGCCGCGAACGGCTCGGCCGGGTGGTGGACCTGATGGGCCGCCACCAGCTCCTCAACACCCGCTACAAGCCGGGTGAGTACGCGGGGGACGTCGAACTCTTCCTCGCCGAACACTCGCCCTGGGGCGAGGTGACCGACAAGGACGTCCTGTGGAAGGAGTTCATGACCGGCTCCGTACGGGTGCACCGCATCGACTGCGCCCACGACGACATGCTGAACCCGGAGCCGCTGACCGCCATCGGCCCGGCCCTGCGGACCGCCCTCGACGCCTGGAAGGCCGGTAACCGGTCATGACGACGACCCTTCCGCGCCCCGAGGCGGACCCCGACAAGACCGACAAGACCGCCGTGGCCGCCGCCACCGGCACGCCGCGGATCGCGGCGGCCGGGCCGGCGGGGTGGCGGACCCTGCTCACCGAGACCGGCGCCGTCCTCGGCCGGCGGCTGCGCCGGATGCGGCGCGCCCCCGGCCGCTCGATCGGCATCGTGCTCAACCCGATGCTCTCGCTGATCATGCTCGGCTACCTCTTCCGCTACTCGATCCACCTGCCGCAGGGCGGTGACTACGTCGAGTACGTCTTCGCCGGTGGCGCCGTCCAGGTCGGCCTGGCCTGTGTCGGCCCCACCGCGGTCTCGCTCGCCCTGGACATGCAGGGCGGGCTGGTGGACCGGTTCCGTTCGCTGCCCATCAACCGGGCCTCGATACCGCTCGGGCACACCGCCGCGGACTGGATCGTGGGCATGGGCGGGCTGGGCACCACCATCCTCATCGGCCTCGTGCTGGGCTGGCGTTCGCACACGGGGATCCTGCCCACGCTGGCGGGCTTCGCCCTGATCGCGGTCTTCATCTACGCGATGCTGTGGCTCGGGGTGCTGCTCGCGCTGACCCTGCGCAGCGTCGAGACGATCAGCGTGGTGGCCCCGTTCATCGTGGTCGTGCTGCCCTTCCTGTCGAGCGCCTTCCTCTCCCCGCAGACCATGCCGTCCGCGCTCCGCCCGCTCGCCGAGTGGAACCCGGTGACCGCCGTCATCGCGTCCTGCCGCGATCTGTGGGGGAACCCGGACACGCCCAGCAGCGGGTTCGCGGGCACCCATCCGCTCGTGGTGGTCTCGGTCACCCTGACCGTGATCTTCGTGACCTGCACCGTCGTGAGCCTGCGGCGTTTCCGTACGGCGACCAACTGACACCCCCCGTCGAAGACCCGAGGAACACCATGACCGTGACCCAGGAGGTGGCCCCGGCCGCCGCCCTCGAACCCGTCCTCGAAGCCACCCCCGAACCCGCCGCTCCCGAACCCGCCGTCCCCGAGCCCGCCGCCCTCGACCTCACCGATCCGCAGACCTTCCTGGACGTCGACCCGCACGCCATGTGGCGCCGGTTCCGCGCCGAGAGCCCGGTGCACTGGCATCCGGCCGGGGCGCGCACCCCCGGCTTCTGGGTGATCTCCACGTACGCCGACGCCGTCGCCGTCTACCGGGACAACAAGCGGTTCACCTCCGAGAAGGGCAACGTCCTCACCACCCTGCTGCAGGGCGAGGACTCCGCCGCCCGCAAGATGCTGGCCGTCACCGACGGCGTCCGGCACCGCGAGATCCGCAACGTGATGCTCAAGTCGTTCTCGCCGCGCGTCCTGGCGCCGGTCGTCACCGGGGTGCACGAGCACACCCGCGAGCTGCTGGGCGGGGCGATCGCGGCGGACCGGGTGGACTTCGTCTCCGACGTCGTCGACCACATCCCGATCCAGACCATGGGCGACCTGCTCGACATTCCGCACGCGGACCGCCCGAAGCTGGTGGAGTGGAACACCCGGACCCTGGCCCGGGAGGGCTCCGGGGACGACGAGTTCGAGTCCCTGATGGCCCGCAACGAGATCATCATGTACATGGGCGAGCTGGCCGCCGAGCGGCGCCGCAACCCGGGCGAGGACGTCCTGAGCACCCTCGCCGCCGCGACCGTCGACGGCAAGCCGCTCAGCGAGGACGAGATCGTCCTCAACGCCTACAGCCTGATCCTGGGCGGTGACGAGTCCACCCGGACCTCGATCATCGGCGGGCTGATCGCCCTCGCCGAGAACCCCGAGCAGTGGCGCCGGCTCAAGTCCGGCGAGGTGTCCGCGGACACCGCGACCGAGGAGATCCTGCGCTGGACCACCCCGGCCATGCACTTCGGGCGCCGCGCCCTGGTCGACGTACCGCTGGGCGACAAGGTCATCAAGGCCGGCGACATCGTCACCCTCTGGAACACCTCGGCCAACTTCGACGAGCAGGCCTTCACGGACCCGGAGCGCTTCGACGTCGGCCGCACTCCCAACAAGCACGTGGTGTTCGGCCACGGGCCGCACTTCTGCCTCGGCGCCTTCCTGGGCCGGGTGCACGTGAAGGCCATGGTGGAGGCGCTGGCCTCGATGGTCGACGACATCACGCTGCTCGGCCCGCCGCAGCGCCTCTACTCCAACTTCGTCCGCGCCTACAGCGCCCTGCCCGTCGCCTTCACGCCGGCGGCGCACGCCTCACCGGACGAGCGACAGACCAGCGAGGAGAACCACTGAGATGCGACACGAGACACGCACGGCGGGCGGCACGACCCTGGCCGTCCTCTACGCCGAAACCCAGTCCGCCGAGGTCCGCGTGCGGGCCGAGGAGCTCCTCGCCGAGCACGGCGCGGTCCTCGTCCGGGGCCTCGGGCTCACCGACGCGGACGCCTTCCACGCCGCGGTGAGCCTCTTCGGGGACTCCCTCATCGACAGCTACCGGGGCGGCAACACCCCCCGGGCGGCGGTCTCCGACGGGGTGTTCACCTCCACCGAGTACCCCGCCCGCTTCGACATCTCGCTCCACAACGAGATGTCGTACGCGAAGGCGTGGCCGACCCGGCTGTTCTTCGGCTGCCTGATCGCGCCCGAGACCGGGGGCGCCACCCCGGTCTGCGACGGCGGCGCGCTGCTGGCCTCGCTGCCGCCGGAGGTACGGGAGCGGTTCGCCTCGGGCGTGGTCTACCGCCAGCACCTGCACGGCGGGTTCGGGCTCGGCAAGTCCTGGCAGGCCACCTTCGAGACGGAGGACAAGGCGGTGGTCGAGCAGTTCCTGGAGGACTCGGCGGCCGAGTACGCCTGGACGGCCGACGGCGGCCTGCGGGTCAGCCAGCACCGCCCGGGCGTCCGGCACAACCCGCGTACCGGCGCCGACACCTGGTTCAACCAGGCCGACCAGTGGCACCCCTCGAACCTGCCCGACGACGAGGCCGAGACCCTGCTGTCGCTGATCGACGACGTCGACGAGCTGCCGCACTGGGTCACCTACGGCGACGGCAGCCCGCTGTCGGACGACGACCTGGCCCATGTCCGCAAGGCGCAGCGGGAGAACAAGCTGGCGGAGCCGTGGCAGGTCGGCGACATCATGATCGTGGACAACATGTCGGTGCTGCACGGGCGCGAGGCGTACACGGGCGACCGGAAGATCGTCGTCTCGATGACCTGACCGCGCGGGCGGTCCGGCGGGAAGGGGCTCGGCACGCGGTACGCCGGGCCCCTTCCGCTTCTCCTCATTCACCGCCCCCTTAAGGACGTGGCCGTCGAACGGCCGGGTCCCTAGCGTCTGATCCGATGGCGCCCGTGGTGTCCCGCGGTGCCCGGGCGAGAAATGGACTCAAGCATGAATGCACTCGACGACATCCTCGGAGGCGTGCGGGCCGGTCTGACGGAGCGGCGGCGCCGGATCCCGGAGTGCGAGCTGCGCGACCTGGCCTCGGAGGTCCAGCCCGTCGCGGACTGCGCGGAGCTGCTGCGCGGCACGGACGGGCTGAAGGTGATCGCGGAGGTGAAGAGGGCCAGTCCGGCACACGGCCGGCTCTCGGAGATCGAGGACCCGGGGGCGCTGGCGGCGGCCTACGAGGCGGGCGGCGCGGCGGCCATCAGCGTGCTGACGGAGGAGCTGCGGTTCGACGGGTCGCTGGCGGACCTGGACGCCGTACGGGCCCGGGTCGGCGTGCCGCTGCTGCGCAAGGACTTCGTGGTCGACCCGTACCAGGTGTGGGAGGCGCGGGCGCACGGCGCGAGCCTGCTGCTGCTGATCGTCGCGGCGCTGGAACAGCCGCTGCTGGTCGACCTGGTGGCGCAGGCCGCGGAGATCGGGCTGACCCCGCTGGTGGAGGTGCACGACGCCGGCGAGGCCCGCCGGGCGCTGGACGCGGGGGCCTGGGTGATCGGGGTCAACGCGCGCAATCTGAAGACCCTGGAGATGGACAAGGGGGCCTTCACGCGGATCGCGCCGGACATCCCGGAGAACATCGTGCGGATCGCCGCGTCCGGGGTGCGCGGGCCGCGCTGTGCGGTCGAGTACGCGGAGCTGGGCGCCGACGCGATCCTGGTGGGCGAGGCCCTCGTCACCAGTGGCCACCACCGGGAGGCGGTGGCCGCGCTGGTGGCGGCGGGCCGGCGGCCTATCGGACCGCGGCCGGGCGGGCAGCAGCTGGACGGTGGGCGGCTGGGCGGTGGGCGGTTTCCCCGGCTGCCCGGTTCTCCCGGTCCTTCTTTTCCGTGACCGCCGCCCAGCGCTCCAGTACGGCGGCGGCCGCACCGGAGTCGACCGCCTCGGCGGCCTTCGCCACCCCGTCGGCCAGCCGCTCGGCGATCGGCCGCGCGTCGGGGGACAGGGCCGCGAGCCCGGCCGCCGCCGACAGCAGGACGGCGTCCCGGACCGGTCCACGGGCCCCCGCGAGGACCTCGCGGGCCACCCGGGCGTTGTGGACCCGGTCGCCGCCGCGCAGGGCGTCGGCCGGCGCGAAGGGGATCCCGATGTCCCGCGGGTCGAAGGTTTCCGCCCGCACTCCGGAGCCGGTGGCCGACCACACGGTGGAGGTGGTGGTGACCGTCAGCTCGTCCATCCCGTCGTCGCCGCGGAAGACCAGCGCGGACACTCCGCGCCGGGCCAGCACCTCGGCGATCAGCGGAGCGAGCCGGGCGTCGGCGACACCGACCGCCTGCGCCGCGGGGTCGGCCGGATTGGTCAGCGGGCCCAGGGCGTTGAAGACCGTACGGACGCCGAGTTCGCGGCGGGGCCCGGCGGCGTACCGCATGGCCGGGTGGAACAGCGGGGCGAAGCAGAAGGTGATGCCGGTCTCCTCCGCGACGGCGGCGACGTCCTCGGCGGGCAGACCCAGCGCGATGCCCAGCTCCTCCAGCACGTCGGCCGAACCGCAGGCGGACGAGGCGGAGCGGTTGCCGTGCTTGACCACGCGGGCGCCGGCCCCGGCGGCCACCACCGCGGACATCGTGGAGACGTTCACGCTGTGCGAGCCGTCACCGCCGGTGCCGACGATGTCGAGCGCGGGGCCGGGCACCGACAGCGGGACCGCGTGCCGGCGCATCCCGCGCACCAGGCCCTCCACCTCCTCGGCGGTCTCCCCCTTGGCCCGCAGGGCCGTCATCAGCCCGGCGAGCCGGACCGGTCCGGCCTCGCCGGACATGACCTGGTCCATCGCCCACTCGGTTTCCCTCGCGGAAAGGTTCCTTCGGTCCAGCAATGAGTTCAGCAATTCAGGCCAGGCAGTCACGAAGGTCTCCTAGGCAACGACGGGCAACACGTCCGGCACCCAGTCTGGGAAAAGAGCGACCCGGTTTCCAGACCAATGTCCCGCACCTCGCACGGTCCAATTCGGAAGATACCGAAGGAGAAAACCAGTGGCCTTGCACGCCGCGGTCACGCTCGTCAGGGAATCCGAAATTCCGCTGACGTCGCAGATCCAGCGATTCATCAAGAAGGAGGTGACCGAGGGAATTCTGCACCCCGGCACCCGGCTGCCCTCCAGCCGCCGTCTCGCCGACGACCTCGGCGTCTCGCGCAGCGTCGTGGTGGAGGCGTACGGACAACTCGTCGCGGAGGGCTACCTGGAGGCCGTCCAGGGCGCGGGAACGCAGGTCGTGCGCCATCTCGACCGCACCGCGCCCGCGGCTCCCGTGCCCTCGCTGCTGGCCGACGGGCACACCGCCCGCCGGGACCCGCCGGTCCGCTGGGACCTGCGCCCCGGCGGGGGCAACGTTCCCGACTTCCCGCGCCGCGAATGGCTCGCCTGCTACCAGCGGGCCCTGCACGCGGCCGACCCGGCCGGCCTCGACTACCCGCCGCTCGCGGGAGACTCCCGGCTGCGCGTCGAACTCGCCCACTACCTGGGCCGGATGTGCGGGGTGCGCAGCACGCCCGAGCAGGTCGTGGTGACCGCCGGGTTCGCCCAGGCGCTGGGCCTGCTGGCCGCCGTACTGCCGCCGCTGGGCATCGACGCCCTCGGCATCGAGAACCCGGGCCACCCGGGGCAGCGCCGCTTCGTCCGGGAGAGCGGCCTGCGGCCCGTTCCGCTGCCGGTGGACGGGGAGGGCATCGACGTGGACGCCCTCGCCGCCTCCGGGGTGCGGGCCGTCCTGGTCACCCCGGCGCACCAGTTCCCCACCGGGGCGACCCTCTCCGGGCGCCGCCGCGAGGCGCTGGTGCGGTGGGCGCGGGAGGTGGACGGCCTGATCGTCGAGGACGACTACGACCGGGGCCTCTGGTACGACCGGCGGGCCGGCCGGCCGCTGGCGCTGCAGCGGCTCGCGCCCGACCACGTGGTGTACGCGGGGACCGTCAGCAAGTCCCTCGCCCCCGGGCTGCGGCTGGGCTGGCTGGCCGCTCCCGCGCCGCTCGTGGACCGGCTGCTGCGCGCGCGGGCCCGCCAGGACCTGGGGACCGACGTGCTGACCCAGCGCGGGTTCGCGGAGTTCCTGCGCGGCGGCGCGTACGACCGGCACCTGCGCCGGCTGAACTCGCTGTGCCGCCACCGCCACGACGCGCTGCGCGAGGCCGTGCGCCGGCACCTGCCGGGAGCGGCCGTGGTGGGCCCGGCCGCGGGGCTGCACGCGTACGTGACGCTGCCCCGGCACACCGACGAGGCGGCGCTGGTGGCCGGGGCGCTGCGCCGCTCGGTGCTGCTCTCGGGCGCGGCCGCCCACCATGCCCGTCCGGGCGAGGGCGCGCCCGCCCTGGTGGTGGGGCACGCCCATCTGCCCCGGGCGGGGGCGGAGCAGGCGGTGCGGGAGCTGGCGGCGGTGCTCAGCGGAGCGTGAGCGCGCCGGCCCGCATCGCCAGGAAGTTGCCCATCATGGTCAGCCCGCCGGTGGTCATGATGGACTCCGGGTGGAACTGCACTCCTTCCACCGGCAGCGTGCGGTGGCGCAGCCCCATCACGTAGCCGTGGTCGGCGGCGACCGCGGTGGTCACCAGCGGCTCCGGCAGCGGGTCGGCGACCAGCAGCGAGTGGTAGCGGGTGGCTTCCAGGGTGTGGCCAAGGCCCTCGAAGAGGCCCTGGCCGTCGTGCCGGACGGTGCTGGTCCGCCCGTGCATGACCTGCCCGGCGACCTCGATCCGGCCGCCGTAGGCGAGCCCGATGGCCTGGTGCCCGAGGCACACGCCGAGCAGCGGCACCCGCCCCGCGAACTCGTGCACGAGCTCCACGTGTCCGGACTCCGCCGGATGCCCGGGGCCCGGCCCGAGCACGACCGCGTCGGGCTCCAGGGCGGCGAGCTGCTCCGGGGTGCGGGTGCGGGAGCGCACCACCTCGGTGTCGGCGCCCAGCACTCGCAGGTACTGGTCGATGATGTGGACGAAACTGTCGTACGCGTCGATCAGCAGTACCTTCACGGCAGCAGTTCCTCACCGGTGAGCGCCCAGTAGGCGGCCCCCATCTTGGCCAGCGTTTCCTGCCACTCGGACTCCGGCTCGGACTGGGCGACCATGCCCGCCGAGCTCTGCGTGGAGTACGTGTGGCCGTCGTGCTCGATCGTCCGGATGCACAGCGCCAGTTCGCTCCACCCGCGTACGTCGACCAGGCCGACCGCGCCCGCGTAGGCGCCGCGGCGTTCGCGTTCCAGGCCGTCGATGATCTCCATCGCGCGGACCTTGGGCGCGCCGGACATGGTTCCGGCGGGGAAGGTGGCGCGGACCGCGTCCCAGACGCCGACCTCCGGGTCGAGCCGGCCGGAGACGGTCGAGACCAGGTGGAACACGTGGGAGTAGGTCTCCACCTCCATCAGCCTGTCCACCGGCTGGGTGCTGGGAAGCGCGACCCGGCCGATGTCGTTGCGGCACAGGTCGACCAGCATGATGTGCTCGGCCTGTTCCTTGACGCTCTCGCGCATCTCCTTCACGCGCCGCTGGTTGACCTCCTCGTCGGGGCCCCGGCGGGCGGTGCCGGCGATCGGGCGCATGAGGATCTCGCCGTCCTCGATGCGGAAGAACAGTTCCGGGCTGGCCCCGATCAGGGTCCGGCCGGCCTGCGGCATCAGGTACATGTACGGCGAGGGGTTGCGGCCGCGCAGCCGCCGGTAGACGTCGAGCGGGGTCAGGTCGGTCTCGACGTCGACGCGGTGGCCGATCTGGATCTGGTAGACGTCACCGACGCCGATGTGCTCCAGGCAGCGCTCGGCCCAGCCGAGGAAGGTCTCCCGGTCGACGCTGTCGCGCACCGAGCGGGGGGCGGGCGCAGGCGGCACCTGCTCCTGCCTCCGCTCCTGCTCCCGCTCCCGCTCCCGCGGCAGCGCGGGCAGTTCGGGCAGGTCGGGCAGGTCCGCCGGGCCCGCGAAGGCCGGGCTGTCGGCACGCAGTCGGCGCACGCGGCCGTCGCCGACCCCGTACCAGACGGTGTCCCGGAACAGGGTGAGCGTGATGTCGGGGCGCCCGCCGTCCCCTCCGGTCCGCTCCGGCAGCTCCTCCATGTGCCAGGACGACTCGTAGGCGAGGGAGGTCAGGAACCCGAAGGCGTAGCCGGAGTCAGGGAGGTCGGTGGTCAGCGAGAACAGTCCCTGGGCCCGCCCGAGGGCGTCCCAGACCTGGTCGGAGCCGGTGAAGCGGAAGACGTACGGGCCGTCGGGGAGCGGGTGGTAGGCCACGGGGCAGCCCGCGGCCGGCCCGTCCGTGACCAGCCCGGCCGCCTCGACCGCGCCGGCCAGTGCCCGCTTGAGCTCCGGCGCCGGGCCGTCCACCTCGACGCGGTCGGCGTGGACCCGGATCTCGGCGAGCCGGCCGAAGCCGACGACCGCGGAGCGGCGGTCGGCGGGCGCCCCCTCCAGGCTCTCGAAGAGGAACACCTCCTCGGCCGGGAGGACCTCGCGCAGCGCCGCGTACAGGTCCAGCGGGGCGTGCCGCGCCAGTTCCTCGACGGCGACCCGAACCTCCACTTCCGCATTGCTCACATCACTCGAACCGCTTGAATGCCACAAAGTGAACGCCCCCTGAATTCGGTTTTCCGTCGGAATGAGTGAATCAATTTTCTCCGAACCACCGCCAGACCAATTCCCGGCCCTTGATGCGGTCCATTTCCAAAATGCTTGACCATTCCCCGGGCCCGGTGGGTAACTGACGCCATGAGAGAAAACGAGAACAGTGCTTCCTGGCGGGATTTCCCGGCCGCCCAGCAACCCGACTGGCCCGACCCCGCGGCCCTGCGCGCCGTCACCGGCCGGCTGTCCGAGGCGCCCCCGCTGGTCTTCGGCGCCGAGTGCGACCAACTGCGCCTGAAGATGGCGGCGGTCGCCCGCGGCGAGGCCATCCTGCTCCAGGGCGGCGACTGCGCCGAGACCTTCGCCCAGGTCACCACCGACTCCATCCGGGGCAAGCTGAAGACCCTGCTCCAGATGGCCGTCGTGCTCTCCCACGCCACCGCACTGCCGGTGGTCAAGGTGGGCCGGATGGCCGGGCAGTACGCCAAGCCGCGCTCCAGCCCGTACGAGGAGCGCGACGGGGTGACCCTGCCCTCGTACCGGGGTGACGCCGTCAACGGCCTGGAGTTCACGGCCGCTTCCCGCATCCCGGACCCGCAGCGGCTGCGCGAGATGTACGAGGCGTCGGCCCGCACCCTCAACCTGGTCCGCGCCCTGACCACCGGCGGGTTCGCCGACCTGCACCAGGTGCACGCCTGGAACCGGGGCTTCGTCGCCGGTTCGGGCGCCGGCGAGCGCTACGAGGCCCTCGCCGACGAGATCGACCGCACGCTCGCCTTCATGCGCGCCTGCGGGGTGGACACCCGCGAGCTGGGCACCGCCGAGTTCTTCGTCGGTCACGAGGGCCTGCTGCTCGACTACGAGGCCGCCCTGACCCGGACCGAGCCGGAGACCGGCCGGACCTACGCCGCCAGCGGCCACCTGCTGTGGATCGGCGAGCGGACCCGTGACCTGGACGGCGCCCACGTGGAGTTCTTCTCGCGGATCGACAATCCGATCGCCGTGAAGCTGGGCCCCACGACCACCGCCGACACCGTCCTCGCCCTCCTCGACCGGCTCGACCCGGACCGCGACCCGGGCCGGCTGACCTTCGTCGTCCGGGCGGGCGCCGACAAGATCCGCGACGTGCTGCCCACGCTTGTGGAGAAGGTCGCCGCCGAGGGTGCGCTGCCCTGCTGGGTGAGCGACCCGATGCACGGCAACACGGTGACGGCGCCCAGCGGCCACAAGACCCGATCCTTCGAGACGGTCCTCGACGAGGTACGGGGATTCGTCGAGGTCCACCAGTCGCTGGGCACCCACCCCGGCGGCATCCACGTCGAGCTGACCGGCGACGACGTGACCGAGTGCACAGGAGGCGGCAACACTGTTCGGCCCGAGGACCTCCCGCACCGCTACGAGACGGCCTGCGATCCCCGCCTCAACCACACCCAGTCCATCGACCTGGCCTTCCGGCTCGCGGAGATGTACCGCGAGCGCCGGCCGGTCAGCCCCTTTGCGGACGCAGCGCCTCTGCGATGAGCCCGAACGGCGGCCGGTCGCCCAGGTAGAAGTGCTCACCGGGCACGGTCAGCGCCCAGAACGGCCCCCGGGTCGACTCCCGCCAGGCAGCACTCTGCGCGGCGGTCACCCGGGGGTCGGTTTCCCCGACGATCGCGGTGACCGGGCAGGTCAGCGGGGGTCGCCGCCGGCCTTCGTACGCGGCGAGCATCCGGAAGTCCGCCCCGATGTACGGCATCACCAGTTCCACGAAGGCCCGGTTCTCCAGCAACTCGGGTTCCGTGCCGCCCAGTTCGATGAGGGTCCGGCCGATGGACTCCTCGTCCCAGGCGGCCGCGGCCACCGGGTCCCCGGCCATCAGATGAGGCGCCCGCGCCCCCGAGGCGAAGAGGTGCGCCACCCCCGAGCCGGCCTCCTCCAGCGCCCGGACCACCTCGTACGCGACGATCGCGCCCATGCTGTGCCCGAAGAACGCGACCGGCCGGTCGTCCCCCGAGGACAGCAGGTCGGCGGCTATCTCGCGGGCCATCGGGACCAGCCGGTCCGCGCACTCCTCGGAGAAGCGCTCCGCGCGCCCCGGGTAGCAGACCGCGTGCACCTCGTGGGCGTCCAGCCCCTTGGCCCAGCCACGGAAGAAGTAGGGCGATCCGCCGGCGTGCGGGAAGCACACCACCCGCTCCGCCGCGAACGGCCGCGCCTCAAGCACCTGTGTCCACACCATCACTGTCACCCCTGCCCACGGCCGTACCCGGCGTCCGCACACTCCCGACGGCGCGATGGTCGTGCCTCGCTCTGACGGCGCGCTGACGTCCGGCGGGCGTCGCTGTCAGTGTCCCGTCAGAGTCCTTCAGCAAAGTGACAGGGGTCCGCCACGCCGATCCCTGTCCCTGGAGATTCCATGACGGCGACCTCCGCCTACCCGTCGATAGCCGAAGCGACGATGATGCCGCGCATCATCCGGCTCGGCCCGAACCTGTACGGCGCGGCCTTCACCCTGATGAAGCTGCTTCCCGCGCACCACATCCTCAAGCAGGCCGAGGCGCGGGGTGAACTGGGCCCGGACACGGTGATCGTCGAGACCACCTCGGGCACCTTCGGACTCGCCCTGGCCATGCAGGCTGCGCTGCTGCGCCGCAAGCTCATCCTGGTCAGCGACCCGGCGATCGACGCCAACCTGTACCGGCGGCTGACCGACCTCGGGGCCCGTGTGGAGATCTGCCACGAGCCGGCGGAGGTCGGCGGTTTCCAGGAGGCCCGGCTGCGCCGGCTCGCCGAGATCCGCGCCGAACTGCCGGACTCCTTCTGCCCCGAGCAGTACACCAACCCCGGCAACCCGGGCTCCTACCGGCTGGTCGCGGAGCAGCTCACCCGGACCCTCGGCACCGTCGACGCGCTGGTCGGCCCGGTCGGCTCCGGCGGATCCGTGTGCGGCACCGTACGGGCCCTGCGCGCCGCCACCCCGCACACCGAGGCGATCGGGGTGGACAGCCACCACAGCGTGCTCTTCGGGCAGCCCGACGGCTCGCGGGAGCTGCGGGGCCTCGGCAACAGCCTGTGGCCCGCCAACCTCGACCACCGCGTCTTCGACGAGGTGCACTGGCTGAGCGCCGGCGAGGCGTACGCCTCCACCCGCGCCCTGCACGCCCGGCACGCCCTCTTCCAGGGGCCGACGAGCGGCGCCGCCTATCTCGTCGCCCGCTGGTGGGCCGAGCGCAACCCGGACCGCACCGGGGTGGTGATGCTCCCGGACGAGGGCTACCGCTACCAGGCCACGGTCTACGACGACAGCTGGCTCCAGGCGCAGGGGTACCCGCTGAGCGAGCAGCCGTCCGCACCGGTCACGGCCGCGGGCCCCGACGTGGCGGGCGACCGCTGGACCCGGTTCGCCTGGGACCGGCGAGCCTACGAGGAGGTCCCGGGCGTCGTGTCCCGGCCCGCCCCGGCGGCCTCCGGATCCGCCGCGACGCCCTCCGCGCAGCCGGTGGGGGTGGGTGCATGAGCGGGTCCGCGGTCATCGGCACGGGCCGGCTCGAACAGGGCCTGGGCGCCCGTACCCGCCGGGTGGTCTACGGGGAGCCCGGCCCCGAGACGGTGCGCCGGGAGCTGGAGGCCACCAGCACCGTCGACCTCGCCCACGTGGTCATGCTCCGCGAGAGCGGGCTGCTGACCGGAGCCGCCGCGGCGGCCCTGCTGGACCGGGTGCGGCGGCTGCGGGCGAGCGGCTTCGCCGAGCTGACCGGCCGCCAGGCCCCGCGCGGCCTGTACCTCATGTACGAGGGCTACCTCGTGGACGAGCTCGGCTCCGACGTCGGCGGGAAGGTGCACACCGCCCGGTCCCGCAACGACATCAAGGCCACCGTGACCGCGATGCGGCTGCGCACCGAACTCACCGAGCTGCTCGGCGAGGTGCTGCGCCTGCAGGCCGCGCTGCTCTCCCGGGCCCGCCGGCACGCCGACGCGGTGATGCCCGTCTACACCCACTACCAGCCCGCGATGCCCATCAGTTACGGCTACTACCTGGCGGGCATCGCCACCGCCCTGGACCGCGACATCGCCGCGCTCCGCCACACCGTCGACGACCTGGACCGCTGCCCGCTGGGCGCGGGCGCCGTCGCCGGCACCGACCTGCCGATCCGCCCCGAGCGCACGGCCGCCCTGCTGGGCTTCCGCGGCGGCCCGACCCTGCACGCCACCGATGCGGTGGCGGCCCGCGACACGATGCTGCGCGGGCTGGCCGTGGTGGCCTCGGCGGCGGTCACGCTGAGCCGGCTGGCCACCGACCTCCAGCTGTGGAGCACCCAGGAGTTCGGCTTCGTGGAGTTCCCCGAGCGGCTCGTGGGCGGCAGTTCCGCGATGCCGCAGAAGCGCAACGCGTTCCTGCTGGAGCACGTCAAGGCCAAGGCCGCGTGGGCGGTGGGGGCCTGGACCGCCTCGGCGTCCGCCAGCAAGTCCACGCCGTTCACCAACTCCATCGAGGTCGGTACCGAGGCGGTGGCCGTGGCCTGGCCCGCGCTGGTCGCCGTACGGGAGTCCGTACTGCTCAGCCAGGTCCTGGTCTCCGGGGCCCGGCCGGTCGGCGAGCGGATGGAGCAGCGGGCCAAGGAGGGGTTCACCACCGCCACGGTGATCGCCAACCGGCTGGTCGGGGAGGGCGTGCCGTTCCGGACGGCGCACCACGTGGTGGGTGCGGCCGTGCGGGACGCCATCGCCGCCGGGGAGCGCGAACTCACCAAGATCGAGACCCCGGAGGGGGTGACCGACTTCGGCGGCGGGCTGCCCTCGCTCGCCGAGGTCGTCGCCGACCTGAACCGGGGCGGCGGTCCCGGCGAATGCGCCGCGATCGTCGGCACCCTGCGGGACCGCCTCGCCGGGCACGCCGACTGGCTCATGGAGTACCGGCAGGGGCTGCGCGATGCCGCCCGGCTGCTGGACGCCGATGTGGACGCCGTCGTGAGACGTTTCGGAGCGGGAGAGACGCGATGAGTGCGGGCGGCGGCTGGTTCGCCTTCCTGGAGAGCAACACCACCGGTACCGGGCGGGACTTCTGCGCCGCGGCCCGGGCCCGGGGGATGCGCCCCGTCCTGCTGAGCCGGGATCCCGGCCGGTACCCGTACGCCGTGCTGGACGGCATCGACACGGTGGTGCTGGACACCTCCGACCCGCAGGCGGTCCTGGAGGCCTGCACCCGGCTCGACCCGGTCGCGATCGCCTCCAGCTCCGAGTACTTCGTCGCCCTGGCGGCGCGGACGGCGGCCAAGCTGGGGCTGCCGGGGCCGGACGGCGACGCCGTGGAGCGCTGCCGGTCCAAGGACGCCCAGCGCTCCGTGCACGCGGCCGCCGGGGTGCCTGTGCCGGCGTTCGCGGCGGTGACCGGGGCGGCGGAGGCCGCCGGGGCCGCGGAGCGGATCGGGTTCCCTGTCGTCCTCAAGCCCGTCAGCGGCTCCGGTTCGGTCGGGGTGCGGCTGTGCGCGGACGCGGCGCAGGCCCGTGCGTGGGCGGAGCGGCTGCTGTCCGACGGCTCGGCCACCGTGCTGGTGGAGGAGGCCGTGTCCGGCCCCGAGTTCTCGGTGGAGACCTTCGACGGCGAGGTGGTCGCGGTGGTGGCCAAGCACGTCGGGGCCGAGCCGTACTTCGTGGAGACCGGGCACGACGTGCCCGCCCCCGTCCCGGCCGCCACGGCGGCCGAGCTCGGCGCCGTCGCCGTACGGGCGGTGGGCGCGCTGGGTCTGGGCTACGGCGCCGCCCACACCGAGCTGCGGCTGGGCCCCGGCGGGCCGGTCGTCATCGAGGTCAACCCGCGCCTGGCGGGCGGCATGATCCCGGTCGCGGTGAAGGCCGCGACCGGGGTGGACCTGGTGGACCGGGTGGTCGCCCGGGCCGCCGGCCTGCCGGCCGCCGTGCGCGGAGCGGCGGCCGGTCACGCCGCCGTCCGCTTCGTCCGGCTGGCCGGGGAGGGCCGGGTCGCGGCCGTCGCGGGCCTGGCCGACGCCGCCGCGGCGCCGGGCGTGGCGGCCGTGACGGCGAGCACCGCCGTGGGCCGGGAGCTGCGGGTGACGCACTCCTTCCAGGACCGCCTGGCCTGCGTGGTCGCCGCAGGCCCCGATACCGCCACCGCGGCCCGCCGGGCCTCGGCGGCCGCCGCCCTGATCGACATCACCGTGGAGGAGACCCCCCGATGAACGGCGCACCGACGTCCCCCTCGCGGACGCGGCCGATCCCCGCCACCGGGGCCGGCACCGGGCCCGCGGCCGAAGCCCGCGCCGCCGGGGCCGCCCCCGCCGGGGCACCCGCGGCAGGCACTCCCGCCCGCGTCGCCGCACCCGTGAGCGCGGCCTCCGCCATCGGCCGGGGCACCGCCCCCGACGCTCCCGTGGCCGGAGTCCCGGCGGGCGCCACCGTCAGGCCCGGCGGTCCCGCGCCGGCGGGCGCCCCCGGCGGCGCCCCCGGCTCCGCGCCGATCGGCGTACCGGCTGACGGCAGCGGCTCGGTGGACCCCGCCGGGGGTGGCCGGACCCGGTTGCCCCGGTGGGTGCCGGTGGGCTCCGAGCCGGGGCCGGCCGTGGGGGCCGGGTTCCACGAGGTGAGCGTGGAGCCCGCGTTGGCGCAGGCGCTCGCGGGGACGGCCGCCGCGCTCGGGATCGCGCCGGCCGCGCTGCTCGGCGCCGCGCACGCCCGGGTGCTCGCCACGGTTGCCGCCGAGCGGGAGCTGCGCACCGGCCTCGCCGACGGGCCCGGCGTGCGCGAACTGCGCCTGACCGTGGCCCCGTCCGGCTGGGCGGAGCTCGCCGGGGCGACCGCGGCCGCCCTCGCCGGGGCCGCGCCCGCCGTGGGGCCCCGGCCCGAGGTGGTCCTCGACCTGGCCGGGGACACCCGAGCCCCGCTCGGCGAGGGCGAGGTGCTCCGCGTCCTGTGGAGTTCCGCCGTCCCGGGGCTGCGGCTGCGGCTGCGTTACGACCCCCGCGCGCTCGACGCCGCGTACGCGGACCGGCTCGCCGGCTACCACCTCACCGCGCTGCGCCTGCTCACCGAAGACCCGTACGCCCGCCACGACCGGCAGAGCCTGCTGTCCCCCCAGGAGGTCGAGGGCCAGATCCACGGCCTCGCCGGTCCCCGCGCCGAGCTGCCGGACGCCGTCCTCACCGACCTCTTCGAGGAGCGGGTCCGCCGCCACCCCGACGCCGTCGCCGCCGAGCACGGCGCCCGCGGCTGGACGTACCGCCAACTCGACGCGCACGCCAACCGCGTCGCGCACGCACTGCTCGCCGCCGGGTCGCGGCCGCACGACGTCGTCGCCGTCGTCATGGACCGCTCCCTGGACTGGATCGCGGCCGCGCTCGGCGTCCTGAAGGCGGGTGCCGTCTACCTCCCGATGGGCCCGGAGCTGCCCGTGGACCGGATCAGCGCCCAGCTGACCGCCGCCGGGGCCTCCTTCGTCCTCGCCGAGCCTGGTACGGAGGTGCTCGCGCGGAAGGCCGCCGACGCCGCGTCCACGTCCGCGTCTGCGTCTGCGTCTGCGTCCACGTCCACGTCCGCGTCCGTGCCCACCCCGCCGGCCGTGATCTGCGTACGCGACGTCCACACCGCCGACCTGCCCGACGACCGGCCCGGGGTGCGGGTGCGCCCCGACCACGCGGCGTACGTCTACTTCACCTCCGGCTCCACCGGCGATCCCAAGGGCGCGCTGTGCGAGCACGCCGGCCTCCTCAACCACCTCCTCGCGAAGGCCGCGGACATGGGGATGGCGGACGGCGGGGACACCGGGAGCGGCGAGGTCGTCGCGCAGACCGCCCCGCAGAGCTTCGACATCTCCCTCTGGCAGTTCGCCGCGCCGCTCCTGACCGGCGGCACCACCCGCATCGTGGCGACCGACGTCCTGCTCGACGTGGACGGCTTCCTCGACGAGATCGTCGAAGGACACGTCACCATCGCCCAGACCGTCCCCGCCTACCTGGAAGTACTCGTCCGGCAGCTGGAGCACCGCCCCCGCGACCTGGGCGCCCTGCGCTCCGTTTCGGTGACCGGCGAGGTGCTCGCACCGGCCCTGGTACGCCGCTGGTTCGCGCTCTGCCCGGGGATCTCCCTGGTCAACGCCTACGGCGCGACGGAGGTCTGCGACGACACGATGCACGAGGTCCTCGACCGGGCGCCCGAGCCGGGCCTGCCTGTCGCGCTGGGCCGCTCCCTGCCGAACGTGAACACCTACGTGCTGAACGAGAACCTCGGCCTGGTCCCGCTCGGCTCGGCCGGCGAGATCGCCTTCTCCGGGGTCTGCGTCGGCCGCGGCTACGTCAACGACGAGGAGCGCACGCAGCAGGTCTTCGTGTCCGACCCGTTCCGGGCCGGCACCCGGATGTACCGGACCGGCGACTTCGGCCGGTGGCTGCCGGACGGCCGCATGGAGTACCTGGGCCGGCACGACGAGCAGGTCAAGATCCGCGGCTTCCGCATCGAACTCGGCGAGATCGAGACCCGGCTGCTGGCGCTGCCCGGAGTCCGCGAGGCGGCGGTGGTCATCGTCGGCGACGCGGGCATCCACCGGCACCTGGTGGCCTTCTTCACCACCGACGACGACGGCGAGGGCCCCGGCGTGGAGCGGGCCCGCGGGCACCTGGCCTCCGTGCTCCCCGACTACATGGTGCCCAGCTATCTGCACCCGCTGCGCCGGCTGCCGCGCACCGCCAACGGAAAGGCCGACAAGAAGGCCCTCGTGGAGCTGGCGAGCACCCTGGGCCACGGCGGCGACGGGCACACCGGCCCGGCCACCGCCACCGAGCGCCGGCTGGCGATGCTGTGGGCGGAGGTCCTCGGGGTTCCGCTGGAGCGCATCGGGCGCCACGACGACTTCTTCGCGCTGGGCGCCAGTTCGCTCGCCGCGGTCCGGGTGGTCGTACGGCTCGACCGCGCGCTGTCCGTGCGGGACCTGGTCGCGCACCCGGTCCTGGCCGATGTGGCGGCCCTGCTCGACGGCCGGCGGGACGGCGGGCTCGGCGACGGGCGGGACGGCCTGCGGGCCGGCGGGCCCCGGGAGGCGGCGCCCCCGCTGCTGCACCCGCTGCTCCCGGTCCGCAATCCGCACCACACCCTGGTGTGCCTGCCGTACGCGGGCGGCAGCGCGCTGAACTTCCGCGCGCTGGCGACCGAGCTCGAGCGCGAGGGGATCGCGGTGCTGGGGGCGGAGCTGCCCGGCCACGACTTCGCGGCCGAGGACGAGCCGCTGGAGGACGTGGCGGCGCTCGCCGCTCGGGCCCGCGACGAGATCCTCGCGCAGACCACCACCCCCGTCCTGCTGTGGGGCCACTGCTCGGGCGCGGCCCTGGCCCTGGAGACCGCCCGGCTGCTCCAGGAGGCGGGCCGCCCGGCGGAACGGGTCTTCATCGGCGGCCAGTTGCTGCACGGTGCGGACGCGCTGCGGGCCGAGGTGGCCGAGGTGGCCGCGGTCGGCCCGGAGGTCCTGCTGGGCCGGCTGCGCGCGGACAACGCCTACGTCGAGCTGGACGCCTTCACCCCCGAGCGGGCGGCGGCCGTCGACCGGGCCTACCGGCACGATGTGATCACCGCCAACCGGCACCTGCTGCGGATCCTGGAGGCCCCCGGGGCGCACCGGATCGACGCACCCGTGGAGGTGGTGGTGGCCCGTGACGACGCCTGGACGGCCGCCGCGGACCTTGGGTACCAGGCGTGGCGGGCGGTTTCCGACCGCGTCACGTTGCACGAACTCGAAGAGGGCGGGCACTACTTCACCGGCACGAGGGCCGCTGAGACCGCCGACGTGGTGAGGAGGACCACCGGATGATCACGACCCAGACGGCAGCGCCGGTGAGCCCGGCGGCCGTCCCCGCCGCCGGCTACCGGCAGGTGTCCGCCACCGGCGTCAGCACGGCCTTCGGGACCTTCGGCGAGCTGCTGCAGGGCGTCCTGCCGGAGGAGGACGGCAACTTCCTGGTGACGCTGCCGGTGGCCCGCTGGTCCATGGTCCGCTTCGAAGTGCGGTCCGGGCAGCCGGGGTTGGAGGTGTGGCCGCCGCACAAGAAGAAGGCGCTGCGGCTCACCTCCATGATCCTGGAGGACGAGGGCCTGCCGGCCGCCGGGCTGCTGCGGATCGACAGCACCCTGCCCGAGGGGAAGGGGCTGGCCAGTTCCTCGGCCGACCTGGTGGCGACCGCGCGGGCGGTGGCCAACGCGCTCGGCGTTCCGATGCCGCCGCGCCGGATCGAGGCGTACCTGGCGCGGATCGAACCGACCGACGGGGTGCTCTACGACTCGGTCGTGGCCTTCCACCACCGCAGCGTCCGGCTGCGGGCGAAGCTCGGCTCGCTGCCCTCCATGGCGGTGGTCGGCGTCGACGAGGGCGGCGCGGTGGACACCGTCGCCTTCAACAACATCCCGAAGCCGTTCACCGACGCCGACAAACGGGAGTACGCGCGCCTCCTGGACCGGGTCACCGGCGCCGTCGCCGCCCGCGATCTGGCGGAGGTCGGGCGGGTGGCCACGGCGAGCGCCCGGATGAACCAGGTGCTGCGCCACAAGTGGTCGCTGGAGCCGATGACGGACATCTGCGAGGAGGTCGGCGGCCTGGGCGTGGTCGTCGGGCACAGCGGCACCACGCTGGGCATCCTCATGGACACCGACGCCCCGGACTGCCCCGCCCGGCTGGCCGCCGCCGCGCAGCTCTGCCAGGAGCTCGTGGGAAATGTCACCGTCTACCGGACCCTCAGCTTCCACTGACCCGGACCCACTTCGTCCACCCAGCCCCCGGGGCGAGCCTCACGCTCGCCCCGGGGGCTTCCGCTTGGGTACTAGCCCGGGGGTCCACCGGTCGGTGGACACGAGGTTCAACCGGTCGAGCCTGTCGCCGGGACCCCTGCTGCGACCAGCATGTATGTCATGACGAACCCCACCGTACGGATGGCCCGATGGAGCGCCCGCAATCCGTGGCGCGCGATCACCGGCTGGCTCCTCTTCGTCGTCCTCTGCCTAGGGGCGGGCATCGCGATCGGTGCGAACCCGGCCACCAGCGAGGACTTCCGCATCGGCGAGGCCGGCCGCGCCGAGGCGATCGCCGCCGAGGGCGGGCTCCAGCAGCGGCCCGTGGAGCGGGTGCTGATCCACGCCAGGCCCGGGGCCGGTTCCTTCGACAAGGCCCTGGCCGAGGCCGCCGCCCGGGACGTGAGTGCCCGGATGGCACTGCTCCCCGAGGTCGCCTCGGTCGGCGCCCCGGTGCCGGCCGCCGACGGGTCGGCGCTGCGGGTGGACGTCACCATGAAGGGCGCCGAGTTCGACGCCAAGAAGCACGTGGACGTGCTCCTCGCGCAGACCGCGGCCGTCCAGGAGGCCTACCCCGGGCTGTGGGTGGAGGAGGTCGGCTCGCCCTCGATCAGCAAGGGCGTCGACGGGCTCCGCGACGACGACCTGGCCCGTACGGAGGTCATCGCCCTCCCCGTCACCCTGATCACCCTGCTGGTCGTCTTCAGCTCGATCGCGATGGCCCTCGTCCCGCTGCTGCTGGCGCTCTCCTCGATCATCGCCGCCGTCGGCCTGTCGATGCTCGCCTCGCACGTCTTCCCCGACGCGGGCGTCGGCACCAACGTGATCCTGCTGATCGGCCTGGCCGTCGGCGTGGACTACACCCTCTTCTACCTCAAGCGGGAGCGCGAGGAGCGGGCCAAGGCCGGCGGCCGGCTCACCCCGCAGGCCGTGGTCGAACTGGCCGCCGCCACCTCGGGCCGCGCGGTCGTCGTATCGGGGCTGGCCGTGGCCGTCTCCAGCGCCACCCTGTTCCTCGCCGACGACGTGATCTTCTCCTCCATCGCGACGGGCGCCATCGTCGTCACCCTGGTCGCCGTCCTCAGCTCGCTGACCGTGCTCCCCGCCCTGCTGGCCAAGCTCGGCGAGCGCGCCGACCGCCGCCGGGCCCGCAAGGAGGCCCGCGCCGCCGCCAAGGGCCGCACCCTGCGCGTCAAGCAGCCGAAGACCGGCACGGGCCGGATCACCGCCGCCGTGCTGCGGCCCACCACCAAGCACCCCGTCGCCACGCTGGCCGTCGCCACCCTCGCGATGGTCGCCCTCGCCCTGCCCGTACTGAACCTGAACCTCACCGAGATGGGCCGCGACACCCACTCGCGGGCCATCGGCGCCATGCAGACCTACGACCGGGCGATGGCCGCCTACCCCGAGCTCAACTCCATGCACCAGGTGCTCGTGAAGACGGACGCCGACCGCCGCGAGGAAGTCGCCGCCGCCCTCACCGGGCTCGCCGACCGCGCCACCGCCGAGGACCCCGCGATCAGCGGCCGGCCGTTCCTGCGTACCTCTCCCGACGGCCGGATCACCATGCTGGAGATGGCGGTCGCCCACCCCGTCGGCAGCGTCGAGGCCCACACCTCCCTGCGGAAACTGCGCACGGAGCTGATCCCCGCCACCGTCGGCACGCTGACCGGCACCGAGACCGCCGTCACCGGCGACGTGGCCCGCAACGCCGACTACCCGGCGCACCAGAAGCAGAAGCTCCCGCTGATCATCGGAGCGCTGCTGCTCGTCACCTTCGCGATGACCGTGTGGGCCTTCCGCTCCCTCGTCCTCGGCCTGATCGGCATCGTCCTCAACCTGCTCTCCGCCTTCGCCTCGCTCGGCCTGCTGGTGCTCGTCTTCCAGAACGAATGGGCCGAGGGGATCCTCGCCTTCGAGTCGACCGGCTCCATCGGGGCCCGGGTGCCGCTCTTCCTCTTCGTGATCCTCTTCGGGCTCTCGATGGACTACCAGGTCTTCGTGATCAGCCGGATCCGGGAGGCCGCCATGAACGGCACCCCGACCCGCCAGGCGGTCCTCGACGGCATCGGCAGCTCCGCCGGAGTGGTCACCAGCGCCGCCGTGGTCATGGTCACCGTCTTCGCCAGCTTCGCGGCCCTGCACCTGATCGAGATGAAGCAGATCGGCTTCGCCCTCGCCGCGGCCGTCCTGCTGGACGCCTTCGTGATCCGCATCCTGATCCTGCCCTCGCTGATGCTGCTGCTGGGCGAGTGGAACTGGTGGCCGTCGCGCGGTATGCGCCAGGTCCGGGCGAAGGCGTCAACGGAACGTCAGCCCGCGACCGTAGGCTGATCACATGAGCGAACGGCCGAAGTCCTCCGACCGGTTGACCGTCGACAAGTTCCACGGCTGGTACACGGCGGCATGGGTGCTCCTCGGTCTGATCCCCTCGGTCATCGGGGTGGAGAACGACTCGGGAGCACCCAAGTGGGGGGCCCTGGCCCTGCTGGCGGTCCTCGCCTCCTGCTACACGGCCGTACGGCGGTTTCCGGACAATCCCGTTCTGCGGCCCCAGGCCTACCTGGCCCTCCTCGCCCTCGGTCTGGGGGCCATGGGGGGCCTTCCGGGTGGCGGGGCGGCCCTGTTCATCGTCTCCCTCCCGCAGTTCTGGCTCTTCGCCACCGGGGTGCGTGCCTCGATCGTCCTCAGCGGGGCGGCGGCCGCGGCCACCGTCGTCGGCAGCACCCTGCGCGGCGACGAGTCCCTCACCGGGAACGTCGTCTTCATCTTCATCGGGTACGCCGCCTCGGTCCTGACGGGCCTGCTGATACACCGCCTCGTCGCGGACGGCGACGCCCGCGCCGGGATGCTGGGCGCGGAGCTGGAGAGCGCGCAGGCCCGGCTCGCGGAGGCGCACCGGCAGCAGGGCGCGGCGGACGAACGGGAGCGGATGGCGCGGGAGATCCACGACACGCTCGCGCAGGGCTTCGCCTCGATCATCGTGCTGGCGGAGGCGGCCCGTTCGACCGTCACCTCGGACCCGGAGCGCACGGGGCAGCAGCTGGTCTCCATCGAGCAGACCGCCCGCGAGAACTTCGCCGAGGCCCGGGTGCTGGTGGGTTCCGCCCCGCAGAGCGGCCTGGCCCCCGGGTCGGTCGCGGTGACCCTGCGCCGGACGCTGGACCGGTTCACCCAGGACACCGGTCTGACCGTCGAGGCGGAGCTGCCGCCGGACGTCGCGTGCGACCAGCAGACCCGGATCGCGCTGCTGCGCTGCACGCAGGAGTCCCTCGCGAACGTACGCAAGCACGCGGCCGCCACCACCGTCGGCGTGGTCCTCACCCAGCACCCGCACGCCATCGAGCTGGAGATCACCGACGACGGGCGCGGCTTCGTCGTCGAGGACTCGCGGGGCTTCGGCCTCGACGGCATGCGCAAGCGGCTCGCCGAGCTGGACGGCGACCTCACGGTGACCAGCTCGCTCGGGGACGGCACCCGCATCCTCGCCACGATCCACACGAACGGACAGCCCTGATGAAGACGACGCCCGAAGACGCCGACAGGATCCGGGTCATCGTGGTGGACGACCACACGGTGATGCGCGCCGGGGTCGTCGCCCTGCTCTCCCCCGAGCCCTGCATCGCCATCGTCGGCGAGGCCGACAACGGGCGGGAGGCCGTGGAGCTCGTCGCGTCGCTGCGCCCCGACGTGGCCCTGATCGACCTGCGGATGCCGGTGATGGACGGCGTCGCGGCCACCGCCGAGATCGTCGCCGGCCCGGCCGCGACGCGGGTGCTCATCCTGACCACGTACGACACGGACGTGGAGATCGAGCGGGCCGTCGAGGCCGGCGCCATCGGCTACCTGCTGAAGGACACCACCCGCGAACAGCTCGTGGGCGCGATCCGCTCGGCGGCCCGCGGCGAGACGGTACTGGCCCCGCGGGTGGCGGAGCGGCTGGTGGCCCGGATGCGGCAGCCCGACCCGGTGGTGCTGACCGCACGCGAGCTGGACGTGCTGAGCGCGGTGGCCGACGGGCTGTCCAACGCGGACATCGGCAAGCGCCTGGTCATCGCGGAGGCCACGGTCAAGACGCACCTGCTGCGGGTCTTCGCCAAGCTGGACGTCAGCGACCGCACCCACGCGGTGGTCATCGCGTTGGAACGGGGCCTCCTGGTACGGCCCGAACGCGGCTGACCGTGCCGCGGGGCCGGAGGGCCCAGAGGCCCTCGGCTGCGGGGAGACGCGGGGTCAGGCCGCGCGCCAGACCGTCAGGTCGACCGTCAGCCACTTGCGCCCGGTGTCCAGCGGGGCGGCCTGCTTGATCTGGAGCACGATCAACCCGATGTCCCCCGACGGGTGTTTGACGCAGAACTCGCTGCCCTGCGCCGCCAGGGACAACGGGGCGCTCTTCGCGTCGGCGTGCTGGAGGGCCTTCACGCACGTGTCGAGGGTGGCGCCCGGTTTGCTGCGCAGCATGGTGATCAAGCTGGAGTCGCTCTCCAGTTCGCAGCTGAGTTTGTCGCACTTCAGGCGGACGTCCCCCGTGCGGGTCGCGCGCAGCACCGGTTCCTGGATGCCGATCGAGTTGTACTCCTCCAGGTTCAACCCGGGGTAGGGGACGGGAGTCGGCGGCTTCGGGGGCTGGGGCGAGGCCGATGCGGGGGCGGAGGACTGCGGTGTCGAGCCGGCGGCCGCGGAACCGGCCGACGCGGACCCGGAGCCGGAGGCCGACGCGGACACGGACGCGGACGGGGTGCCCTGCGTGGACT
Organism: Streptomyces sp. NBC_01351; assembly: GCF_036237315.1. GTDB lineage: Bacteria > Actinomycetota > Actinomycetes > Streptomycetales > Streptomycetaceae > Streptomyces. The sequence continues at coordinate 82,618 of NZ_CP108358.1, forward strand.
TGGAGGCCTGCCCGTCGCGCAGGTCGGCCGCGCCCTTCACCGCCCAGACGACGCCCGTCACCAGCAGGGCTCCGGCCGTCACGGCCGCGGCGGCGATGAGCGCGGTGCGGCGACCGCGGGGGCGCCGCTGCTGCGGCTGCGGCTGCTGCGGCGGGGCCCAGACCAGCGGGAAGGTGTTCAGCGCGGTCGGGTTCGGGACCGGGGCCGGGACCGACACCTCCGGGCCGGCGACCTCCCGCCAGACGGCCGGGCCGTCGTCGGCGTCGCCCGGCAGATGGCGCCGGCACCACGCCACGATCTCCGCGGGGGTGGCCCTCTCCTGCGGGTCGGCGGCCAGGCACCGGGCGATCAGCGGGCGGAGTTCCTCCGGCAGCCGGGACAGGTCCGGGGCGGAGTGCACGATGCGGAACAGGACGCTGACCGAGGGGCCGCTTCCGTAGAGCGGCTCGCCCAGTGCCGCGAACGCCCCGGTCTGGCCCAGGGCGAAGACATCGGTGGCCGTCGTGACCTCGCCCGCCTCCGCCTGTTCGGGGGCCATGTACTGGGGTGTGCCGATGGCGCTGCCGGTGGCGGTGGCCGCGGTGGTGCCGGATGCCAGCGAGATGCCGAAGTCGATGACCCGGGGCCCGTCGGCGGCCAGGAGCACGTTCGACGGCTTCAGGTCCCGGTGGACGATGCCCGCGTCGTGGATGACCTGCAGGGCCTCGGCCACTCCCGCCACCAGCCACAGCACCGCGGGCACCGGGAGGGGGCCGCGCCGGGCGACGGCCTCGGACAACGAGGGGCCGGGTACGTAGAGGGTGGCCAGCCAGGGCGGTGTCCCGTCCGCCTCGGCGTCGATCAACTCGGCGGTGTACGCGCCCCGGACGCGTCTGGCCGCCTCCACTTCCCGGCGGAACCGCCGCCGGAACTCGGGGTCCTCGGCCAGTTCGGGACGTACGACCTTGATGGCGACCGGGCGGCCGCCCTGGGTGTGCGACAGGTAGACCCGGCCCATGCCTCCCGCGCCGAGCCGGGCCGCGAGGCGGTAGCCGGCCACGCTCGGCGGATCGTCCGCCTGCAGGGGCTGGAACACCTCGGTCGCGCTGGTCATCGGCTTTCCCCCCGTTTTCCCTGATCAACCGATGGGTTGATCGACGTCACCCTAAGCGGCGGGGGGAAACGGGGGGCGGGCGGCTACCAGCTCTGCCACACCGGGGCGGGGTGGCGCAGTGCGCGCCGCTTTCCGGCTTCGCGCCCGAGGAACACGGCTCCCGAGGCGAGGGTCGCGACGAACGACACCAACATGGCCAGCGCCAGCAGGACGTTGGCGGGTTCTCCCAGGCTCAGCCACAGCGTCGCCGTACCCACCGCCAGGGCCACCAGCAACGGAATCCTCGCCGCGAGCGACAGCTTGCCGCTCACCGCGACGAAGGCGTACCCGACGAGCAGGCCCAGCCCGACGGTCACCACCAGGCCCAGGAGCAACACGAACAAGAAGACGAACAAGGCGATGATCATGTCGTACCGACCTCCGGATCTCATGGCCAACTCGCGCCGGAGGCAGACGGATCCCCGTCCCCCGGTCGGGCAGGCCCTTCCGGACGCCATGCTGTCAGATTTTCTGAACACGTTCAACGCAGCTGATGCGCGTGGGCGGTGAGGCCGGCTACACCGACTACCCCCACGCCGGCCGGCCCCGGCCACGGGGCCGGGGCCGGGTCACCGGCGGCGGTCCCTCGCTGAGCGCGGGGGACGGCGGGCGCCTCGGACTACTTCGCGGTCCACCCGCCGTCCACCGGCATGGCGGCGCCCGTAACGAAGGAGGCCCGGTCGCTGAGCAGCCAGGCCGCGGCCTGGGCGATCTCCGTGGGATCGGCCATGCGCTTCTGCGCGGAACGGCCGACGAACGGCTCGTGCAACGCCGGGATCTCCTCCAGCACTTGCTGCATGAGTTCGGTGAGGGTGCTCCCGACCACCAGCGAGTTGACCCGGATCCCCTTCTCGCCGTATTCGTCGGCAGCGGCCTTCGTCAACCCGATCACCGCGTGCTTGGCCGCGATGTAGGGGGCGGTGGCTCCGGTGGACAGCAGGCCGGCCACGCTGGCCGTGTTCACTATGGAGCCGCCCGAACCGCTGTCGAGCATGGCGCGCAGCTGGTGCTTCATGCAGTTCCACACCCCGCGCACGTTCACGTCGACCACCCGGTCGAAGATGTCGTCCTCGGTCTCGTGCAGCGGCGTACCGGCCGTTCCCCAGCCGGCGTTGTTGAACGCCCCGTCCAGGCGTCCGTACGTCTGCACCGTGGTGGCGACGACGCGCTCGACGTCCCGGGGGTCGGTGACGTCGCCGACCGCTGCGAGCGCCCGCCCTCCCGCCTCGACGATCTCCTTCGCCAGCGCGGTCAGGTGCTCTTCCCTGCGCGCCATCAGGACGACGTCCGCGCCCTCTTCGGCGAAGAGCCGCGCCGCGGCAGCGCCGATGCCGCTCGACGCGCCGGTGATCATGACAGCCTTGCCCTGCAGTAGGCCTTCGTTTCGCATGGCTTTTATTCAACCCTGACCGGTCTTGCCCAACTAGGTGATCCTTCTCACGGTTTGACCGGCCGTCGGAACTCCGCCGCATGGCTCCGGGCCCACTGCCCGAACGTGCGCGCCGGCCGCGAGGTCAGTCGCTCCACCTCGTCCGTGACCCCCAGCTTGGCGCCGGCCTCCTGCCGGGCGGCGCTCTCGGCCAGGGCCTGCACGACCGGCTCGGGGTAGCGCCTGCCCCATCCCGCCCGGGCCTCGTCGAGGGTCAGCTCCACGAACCGCAGGGGCCGGTCCAGTACGGACGCCAGCTGCTCGGTCTGCTCCCGCACGGACACCGCCTCGGGCCCGGTGAGGGCGTAGGCGCGCCCGTGGTGACCGGGAGCGGCCAGGACCGTCGCCGCCGCGGCGGCCACGTCCAGCGAATCGACGCAGGCGTTGCGCGAGGATCCGTACGGCGCCCGCACCACCCCGTCGCGCAGGATGCCCGGGGCCCAGCCGAGCGCGTTGGACATGAACGAGCGCGGCCGCAGCAGGGTCCAGTCCATGCCCGCGGAGCGCACCAGTTCCTCGCACTCCCGCTGGCGTCGTGTCATGCCGTCGGTGGCCAGCGGGTCGGTGACGGCGAGTGCGGACAGTTTGACCACGTGGCGCACGCCGGCGGTGCGCGCCGCCGCGAGGAGGTTCTCGTCGTGGGACAGCCGCATCGGATCGCTCGTGATGAGGAAGAGGGCGTCCGCTCCCGCGCAGGCCCGGACCAGCCCCGGGCGGTCGTCGTTGTCGACGCCGACGATCCGCCCGGGCAGTCCCGCCCGGGCCGCCCGGTCGGGGTCCCTCGTCAGCGCGGAGACCTCGTGGCCGGAGGCGAGCAGGCGGACCGCCCGGCTTCCGACGGCGCCGGTCGCGCCCGCCACCACGATGCGCTTGCGGCCCTCGCCGCCGCCGGGCCCCGGGCCGGGGGTCCGGGTGTGGGTCGCGTTCACGCTTCTCTCTTCGCGCGCTGCGGGTCGAGGTCGATGGTGGCCACGACGGCCTCGGGAGCCAGGCCCGGGAGCAGCAGCCGCCACATCCTGATCACACGGTCGGTGAGGTCCGCCCGGCCGGTCAGCAGCTGCGAGTGCAGTTGGGTACCGGTACAGGTGCCGACGATGAACTCGGCCACTTCGGAGGGGACGATCCCGTCGCGGAGCTCGCCGTCGGCCGCCGCCTGCTCCAGGCAGTCCTGCAGGATCCTCGCCCAGTCGCGGAACGAGGTCGCGTCCCGCCCTCCGAACGCGGCTTGTTCCACGCCCAGTTGGACACCGGCGCGCAGCAGCAGGTCGATCTGGAGGCGCCAGGACCACACCAGGGTGATGTCGACCAGTCGCTGCAGGCCCGCCGAGTCCAGGTACGGCATGACCGTGTCGGGCTGCCCGTTCATGACGGCGCGGGCCAGCGCTTCCTTGTCCGGGAAGTGGAAGTAGACGGCTCCGAGCGTCACACCGGCCCGCTGCGCCACCGCCCGCATGGGGGTGCCCCGGTAGCCGTGCTCTTCGAGCAGTCCGGCCGCCGCGCGGAGGATCTGTTGCCGCGTCCTGACCGAGCGTTCCTGCTTCGGCTCCTGCATCGCGCCTCGACTTCCTCGACAAGCAAAAAGAACACACGTTATGTTACGATCTCCGGCTCCCCCACCGCCAGCGGCCGGAACACGACACAGCTTGCCTGCCGTACCCGGAAGTGAACCAATGATCGAGATCCAGCCCGCGCCCGCCCGTTCCAACCCGGCGGCGTCGGCGGAGCCGCTCCAGCTGCTGGTGCACAAGAGGGAAGCGGCGGAGGTGCTCCTGACGGGCTGGTACCGCTGCGGGCCCGATGCCTTCACCGTCACCGCGCACTGGCCCGCTTCGCACAGGTTCTACGAGTCGCGCTGCGGCACCTTCGATCCGATGCTGTTCGCGGAGACCGTCCGGCAGAGCTCCCTGCTGATCTCGCACGCCGCGTACGAGGTTCCCCTCGGGCACCAGCTGATCTGGGAGGAGTTCAGCTACGCGGTCGACCCGTCGGCGATGCGGGCCGACCGCGGCCCGGCGGTGGTCGAACTCCGCCTCGCCTGCTCGGACATCGTCCGGCGCAGCGCCCGTATGGCCGCGGTCACCATGGACCTCGTGGCGCTGTCGGACGGGGTCGAGATCGGCACCGCGCGCCTGAGCTTCACCAGCAATCCGCCCGCCGTCTACAAGCGCCTGCGCTCCGGCCGCGCGGACCCCGTGGCCGCCATGGCCGCGGCCGGGCCCGCCGCTCCCGCGATACCGCCGGCCGCCGTGGCGCGCGAGCGGCGGAGGGACGTGGTGCTGTCCGACGCCGACCCGGACGGTGTCTCGGACGGCGGCCCCCGTGCCCGGTGGCTGCTGCGCACCGACACCTCGCACCCGGTCCTCTTCGACCACGTCGTGGACCACGTACCGGGGATGCTGCTGCTGGAGGCCGCCCGTCAGGCGGCGCTGGCCCGCACCTCCCTGACCCGCGCGATTCCGGCGAGGTGCGATTCGACGTTCTTCCAGTACGTGGAGTTCGACGCCCCGTGCCGGATCGTGGCGGAGCCGACGCTGCCCGACGAGCGGGGACGGCCCCGCGTAGAGGTCGTCGCGCTGCAGGCGGGGGCGGTCGCCTTCTCCTGCGTCGTGACCCTGGAGGCGCAGGTCCACGAACTGTCGGCCGCGTAGCCGGTGCACGATGGCCGGCCGGCCGCGTGGACCTCATCGGCCGCGCGCGAAACTCACGAGGCGACCTGCGCCACGCTCCTGACGGGGCGTTCCACGGGGAGCGACTGGACGTGGAGCAGCACCAAGGGGTGGAAGCGGAAGCTGTCGCCCGCCATGGCCCCCAGCCTGCCCGGGGAGCGGACCGGCTCCAGGAACGAGCCGTCGGCGAGGCTCTCCACCAGGTCCTCGGCCCGCCGCAGGGGGAGGCCGAGGACCGTGGCGGCGGAGGCCGTGGAGAACGGACGGCCTCCGAGCACCGAGAGCCGGGCGAGCAGCTCGCGGGTCTCGGTGTCGGTGCGCCGTAGCCAGCCTGCCAGTGCTCCGGCCGCGTCCAGTTCGCCGAAGGAGAGTTCGTCCAGCCGGGTGCGCTCGTCCACCAGCCGCTGGGCCAGCCGTGCCACGGACCAGTGCGGGCGGGAGGCGAGGCGCGCTCCGGCGATGCGCAGCGCGAGCGGCAGACCGGCGCAGACATCCACGAGGCCCTCCGCGGCGACCGGTTCGGCGGTGGTGCGGGCCGTGCCGACCGCCTTGGTGAGCAGGTCGAGGGATTCCTCGCGGTTCATCGGGCCGAGGGCGAGCGTGTGCGGGCCGGTCGCCGCGGCGAGGTGGACGTGCCCGGTGACCAGCGTCGCGCAGTGCGGTCCGGCCGGCAGGAGCGGGGTGAGCCCGGCGCTGTCGGCGGCGTTGTCCAGCAGGACCAGGATCCGGCGGCCCGCCGTACGGGTGCGGTAGAGCCGTACCAGTTCCTCCAGGTCGTGCACGGCGGACTCGGGCGGCTCCTGCCCGAGGGCGCGCAGGAACCGGACCAGTACGGCACGCGGATCCTTGGGGGCGCCGTCCGGACCGGCCAGGTCGGCGTGGAGCTGCCCGTCGGGGAAGTCCGCCCGGGCGGCGTGTGCGGCGTGCACGGCGAGGGCGGTCTTTCCTATGCCCGCCATGCCGGTGATCAGGCAGCGCCGCGGTTCCGCGGCGGTGAGCAGGCGGCGCAGCGCGGCCAGTTCGCGGCCGCGGCCGGTGAAGGCGACGGTGTCGGGCGGCAGCATGAAGGGCGGCGCGGGGGCAGCGGCCGGGGCAGGCGCAGGGGCGGATATGGATGCGGGGGCGGATATGGGTGGTGCGGCAGCGGGGGCAGTCCCCGCGGGCCGGCCACTGCGCGCCGCGGCGGATCCGGGCTCGGCCCCGGGCGGTGCGAGGTCCAGCGTGGCGCGCAGCAGGGCCGCGTGGGCGGCCTTCAGGGCGTTGCCCGGTTCCACGCCCAGCTCCTCGGCGAGCACCGAGCGGCCCTCGTGGAAGACGTGGAACGCGTCGGCCTGGCGGCCGCACCGGTAGAGGGCGGTCATCAGCTGGGCGCGCATCCGCTCGCGGAGCGGGAACTCGGCGACCAGCCTGGTCAGTTCGGCGACGATCTCCTGGTGGCGGCCGAGGGCGAGGTCGGCCTCGATCCTGTTCTCCAGCGTGGCGGCGCGCCCCTCCTCCCACTGCGGGACCTCTTCCTGCGCGAGGTGTTCGGTGACGTTGACCAGCATCGGGCCCTGCCACAGCTCCAGCGCGTCCCGCAGCAGGGTGCCCGCTTCGTCGTACCGGCGCTCTTGGAGGGCCTGTCTGCCGAGCCGGTCGAGGCGCTCGAATTCCACGATGTCCAGGCGGCTGTCGCCGGTCCTGATGACATAGCCGGGCGAGCGCCGCTCCAGGGTGACCTCGGGTTCCAGGAGCTTGCGCAGCCGGGAGACGTACGTGTGGAGCTGCGCGCTCATCGTGGCGGGCGGCTCGCCGCCCCACAGCAGCAGGCTGAGCCGGGTGTCGGGCACCACGCGTCCCCGGGCGAGCAGCAGGGCGGCCAGCACGGTGTGCATCTTCGTCCCCGCGAGCGCGATCCGCGCACCCTCGCGGGTGGCCTCGACCGGGCCGAGCAGCTGGAGGTCCATGGTTTCCTCTCGACGGCGGGCGGATTGAGGCTCCCTCTACCACCTTCGCCGACGGCTCTGTCGCACCGCTGTCGGATCGCTTTCCCCGTCCCGGGAGTGGGGGCCCGCGTTGAGGAGCCTGGGGTGGCATCGGGTTGACACGGCCGTACTACCGGAGCAGCGCGGCGAGTTCGGGAACCGGGGGCGTCCGGCACAAAGAGGTTCCGTATAGGTGCGCCGGGGCTCCGTGATATTCCGCCCTCCCAGTCTGAGCCAGCCCGGCGCCGGGACATCCCCGGCGCCCCTGTCCTTGGAGAACTCTGATGCGCCGTCGACTCGCCACCGTGATCGCCGCTTCCGCCGCCGCCCTCCTCGCGTTCGCCGCCCCGGCGTCCGCCGCGCCGGCCGACAAGCCGCAGGTCCTGAGCAGCTGGACGCAGACCAGTGTGACCAGCTACAACGCCTGGGTGGCGGCCCGCGGCAACCAGGGGGCCTGGTCGGCGTACGGGTTCGACTGGTCGACCGACTACTGCTCGTCCTCCCCGGACAACCCGTTCGGCTTCCCCTTCCAGACGTCCTGTGCCCGTCACGACTTCGGCTACCGCAACTACAAGGCGGCCGGCTCGTTCAGCGCGAACAAGTCGCGGCTCGACGACGCCTTCTACGCCGACCTCAAGCGCGTGTGCGCCCGCTACTCGGGTCTGACGAAGACCTCCTGCGACTCCACCGCCTGGACGTACTACCAGGCCGTGAAGGCCTTCGGGAACACCGCGGCCGTCGACAGCGGCGCCGTGGCCTGACCGTGCGGGTCCTGAGCCGGCGCCCCGTCAGGCCGCTGTGACGCGGGCGGGGCGCCTGCGGGAGACCGCCACACCGGTCAGGCAGATCGCGCCGCCGAGCAAGGTCAGCCAGGCGGGGATCTCGTCGAGGGCGATCCACGCGATGAGCACCACGACGGCGGGCACCGCGTAGGTGGTCGCGCCCATCTTCCCGGCGGTGGTCCTGGAGAGGGCGTACGTCCAGGTGGTGAAGGCGAGCGCGGTCGGGAAGAGGCCGAGGTAGATCATGTTGAGGGTGGCCGTCAGCGGGGCCTCGGGCAGTTGGGAGACCAGCTGCCCGGCGAACGGCAGGGTGAGCGCGGTGCCGATGAAGCAGCCGTACGTGGTGACCTGGATCGGGCTCGCGTACTGCAGCGCGGGCTTCTGCGCGACCACCCCGGCCCCGTAGGTGAACGCGGCGAGCAGGCAGAGCAGCACGCCGGTGAGCGAGGAGGCGCCGCCGTCGGAGGTGGACAGGCCCACCACGACCGCGCCGGCGAAGGAGACGCCCATCCCCGCCAGCAGCATCGGCGGGAACCCTTCGCGCAGCAGCCATCCTCCGAGCAGGGCGATCACGATCGGGCCGATGTTCACGATCATCGCCGCGGTGCCGGCGTCCACGCCCTGCTCGCCCCAGTTCAGCGCCACCATGTAGAGGCCGAACCACAGCACTCCCGAGACGAGGATGCCGGGCCAGGCCTGGCGCGGCGGCAGCGGGACCCGCTTGACGAGCAGCACGACCGCGAGGGCGACCGATGCCGTCAGCAGCCGTCCCAGAGCCAGCGCTCCCGGGTGGTAGTGGGGCGCCGCGGCCCGGATGGAGACGAACGCGGAAGCCCAGAGGACGACGGTGACGCCCGCCGCCGCGAGGGCACGATGATCGGTTCTGGGGCCGTCGGCTGCTTGATCCATACGGGTCAACGTACTCATGCGGCCGCCGCCTGCCTAAGCGGTTTCCCGGGCTCCGGACGCCCCCGCCCCCGTACCCGCCCCGTACCCGCTCAGGCCAGGCACTCCGGCCGGCGCCCGTGGTAGCCGGCCATCTCCTCGAACAGGGCCCCGATGTCGAGCGGGGCGCCCTCGGGCAGCCCCTGTTCCTCCGCGTACCCGCGGTGCAGGTTGGGGACCAGGCGCTCCGGGTCCAGCAGTGCGGCGTACGGGCCGAGGTCGGTGGCGCGGGCCAGTTCCACGGGGGGCACCGCGGCCGCGGCGCCCTCCTTGGCCAGGCCCTGGACCCAGCGCAGGTACGCCTCGTTGGCGTCGAGGATCTCCGGGCCGCCGACCGGGCCGTGGCCGGGGACGATCGTGGTCGCGCCCAGGGCTCGGAGCCGGTCCAGGGCCCGTAGGGAGCCCGCGACGGAGCCCATGACGCAGAAGGGCGTGACCCCGTTCATCGCGAGGTCGCCCGTGAACAGCACGCCCTGTTCGGGCAGCCAGACCACCGTGTCGTCGACGGAGTGCGCGGCCGGGCCGATGTGGACGAGCTCGGCGCGGACGGCGTCGCCCACGTGGAGCGTCATGCGGTCCCGGAAGGTCAGTTCGGGCGGGGTGATCTCGATGTCGCCCCAGCAGACGTCCGGCCACAGCCCGGCCATGTGCGTCCCGGCGGCGCCCACCAGGGTGCGGGTCTTCTCGTGGCCGATGGTGAGGGCCTCGGGGAAGAGGGAGTTGCCGTAGGTGTGGTCTCCGTGGAAGTGGGTGTTGACCACGGCGTGCGGGGGCCGTGGTGCCAGCCGCAGGGCGGCCCGGCGCAGTTGCCGGGCGCGTGCCTCGGTGGCGGCGGTGTCGACGAGCACGCTGCGGTCCCCGTCGGTGAGGATGCCCGCGTTGTTCAGGCACCAGCCGCCGTCGGGCTGCACGTACGCGTGGACGCCGTCGGCCACTTCGATGACCTCGGCGTGCGTGGGCCGTCCCGTCACCGTCCGCGCCACGTCCCCGCGATGGCGTGCGGATTGTGGTGGGCACGGTGCCAACCACTGTCGGCCGCCCGGCCCCCCGCGGCCTGCGCCGGCGCCGGCGCGGCGGTGGTGCGCCGCGCCAGCAGGGCCGTCAGGACGGCGGTGAGGGCGGCGGTCTCCTCCGCGGAGGGCTGTCCGCCGGTGATCTTCCATGGGGTGGTCATCTGTCTGCTGCCTCCTCTCACACCGGCGGGTTGCCGTGTTTGCGGGACGGGATGTCCGCGTACTTCGTGCGCAGCATGGCGAGGGCGCTGATGAGCGCGGACCGGGTCTCGGCCGGGTCGATGACGTCGTCCACGAGGCCGCGCTCGGCCGCGTAGTACGGGTGCATCAGCTCGGTCTGGTACTCCTTGATCTTCTGCGCCCGTTCGGCGTCCGGGTCCTCGGCCGCCGCGATCTCCCGGCGGAAGATGACGTTGGCGGCGCCCTCGGCGCCCATCACCGCGATCTCGTTGCCGGGCCAGGCCAGGGAGACGTCGGCGCCGATGGAGCGCGAGTCCATGACGATGTACGCGCCGCCGTAGGCCTTGCGCAGGATCAGCTGGATCCGGGGGACGGTGGCGTTGCAGTACGCGTACAGCAGCTTGGCGCCGTGCCGGATGATGCCGTTGTGCTCCTGGTCGACGCCGGGCAGGAAGCCGGGGACGTCGACGAGGGTGACCAGCGGGATGCTGAAGGCGTCGCAGAACTGCACGAAGCGGGCGGCCTTTTCACTGGCGTGGATGTCGAGGACGCCGGCCATCGCGGAGGGCTGGTTGGCGACGATGCCGGTGACGTGGCCGTCGAAGCGGGTCAGCGCGCACACGACGTTCTGCGCCCAGGCCGGCTGGACCTCGAAGTACTCGCCGTCGTCGGCTATCTCCTCGATGACCTTGCGGATGTCGTAGGCCTGGTTCGGGTTGGCCGGGACGAGGCCGAGGAGCGCGTCGGTCCGCCGGTCGGCGGGGTCGTCGGTCTCCTCGCGCGGCGGGGTCTCGCGGTTGTTGGAGGGCAGCAGCGACAGCAGGAACCGTACGTCCTCCAGGCAGCCCTCCTCGTCGTCGTAGGCGAAGGCCGCGACGCCGGAGACGGCCGCGTGGATGTCGGCGCCGCCGAGGCCGTTCTGGGTGATCTCCTCGCCGGTCACCGCGCGCACCACGTCCGGGCCGGTGATGAACATCTGCGAGGTCTCGCGGACCATGAACACGAAGTCCGTGAGGGCCGGGGAGTACGCGGCTCCGCCGGCGCACGGGCCCAGCATGACCGAGATCTGCGGGATGACGCCCGAGGCCCTGGTATTGCGCTGGAAGATGCCGCCGTAGCCGGCGAGGGCGGTGACGCCCTCCTGGATCCGGGCTCCCGCGCCGTCGTTGAGGCTGACCAGGGGGGCGCCGGCGGACACCGCGAGGTCCATCACCTTGTGGATCTTCTGCGCGTGGGCCTCGCCGAGGGCGCCGCCGAAGATGCGGAAGTCGTGCGCGTACACGAAGACCGTCCTCCCGTGGACGGTCCCCCAGCCGGTGACGACCCCGTCGGTGTAGGGCTTCTTGTGCTCCAGGCCGAATCCGGTGGCCCGGTGCCGGCGCAGGGCCTCGATCTCGTGGAACGAGCCTTCGTCGAGGAGCGCCTCGATGCGCTCCCGCGCCGTCAGCTTGCCCTTGGCGTGCTGCCGTTCGGTGGCCTTGGGGTCGGGCCCGGCGATGGCCAGGGCCTTGATCTCGGCCAGTTCCGCGGCACGGTCCTGGATGGGGGGTGGGGCGACGTCGCTGATGGTCACGGGAATCCTCCGGAGCGGTGGGGAGGTCTGCTGGGCTGCCAGACCCGCCCGCCCCGCCCGGCACCGACGGGGGCGGAGCGGGGCAGGGCGGGGCGGGCGCTGATCAGCAGGGTTGATCGGTCACGGGTTCAGTAGCGGTAGTGGTCCGGCTTGTACGGGCCCGCCACGTCGACGCCGATGTAGGCGGCCTGCTCGGGGCGGAGGGTGGTGAGGCGGACGCCGAGGGCGTCGAGGTGGAGGCGGGCGACCTTCTCGTCGAGGTGCTTCGGGAGCACGTAGACGTCGGTCGGGTACTCCTCCTGCTTGGTGAAGAGCTCGATCTGGGCCAGGGTCTGGTCCGCGAAGGAGTTCGACATCACGAAGGACGGGTGACCGGTCGCGTTGCCCAGGTTCAGCAGACGGCCCTCGGAGAGGACGATGAGGACCTTGCCGTCGGGGAACTTCCAGGTGTGGACCTGCGGCTTGACCTCGTCCTTGACGATGCCCTCGATCTTGGCGAGGCCGGCCATGTCAATCTCGTTGTCGAAGTGGCCGATGTTGCCCACGATCGCCTGGTGCTTCATCTTGGCCATGTCCGAGGCCATGATGATGTCCTTGTTGCCGGTGGTCGTGATGAAGATGTCGGCCGTCTCGACGACGTCTTCGAGGGTGGCCACCTGGTAGCCGTCCATGGCCGCCTGGAGGGCGCAGATCGGGTCGATCTCGGTGACGATGACGCGGGCGCCCTGGCCGCGCAGGGACTCGGCGCTGCCCTTGCCGACGTCGCCGTAGCCGAAGACCACGGCCGTCTTGCCGCCGATGAGGACGTCGGTGGCGCGGTTGATGCCGTCGATCAGGGAGTGGCGGCAGCCGTACTTGTTGTCGAACTTCGACTTGGTGACGGCGTCGTTCACGTTGATCGCGGGGAAGAGCAGCGCGCCCTCGCGGTGCATCTCGTACAGGCGGTGGACACCGGTGGTGGTCTCCTCCGTCACGCCACGGATGTCGGCGGCGAGGGTGACCCAGTCGATGGTGCTCTTCTGCAGCAGGCCGAGGACGAGCGCGTACTCCTCGTTGTCCGCGGTGGACAGGTCCGGGACGGAGCCGGCCTTGGCGAACTCGACGCCCTTGTGGACGAGGAGGGTGGCGTCACCGCCGTCGTCGAGGATCATGTTCGGGCCGGTGTGACCGGGCCAGGTCAGCGCCTGCTCGGTGCACCACCAGTACTCCTCCAGCGTCTCGCCCTTCCAGGCGAAGACGGGGATGCCGGCCGCCGCGATGGCCGCGGCCGCGTGGTCCTGCGTCGAGTAGATGTTGCACGACACCCAGCGGACGTCGGCGCCGAGGGCGACGAGGGTCTCGATCAGGACGGCCGTCTGCACGGTCATGTGCAGGGAGCCGGTGATCCGGGCGCCGGCCAGCGGCTGGGCCGCCGCGTACTCCCGACGGATCGACATCAGACCGGGCATCTCGTGCTCGGCCAGGGTGATCTCCTTGCGGCCGAAGGCGGCGAGGGAAAGGTCTGCGACCTTGAAGTCGGTGAATTCGGCGGTGCCGGTGGCGGCGGTGGCGGTGGACTGGCTGGGCATGGACTACTCCGGAGTGTGGGCGGCGTCGGCGTGCAGCGTCAGTTGACGTTCAGGTTCTGGTGGATCTCTCGGGTCGCCGTGGAGCGGTTGAGGGTGATGTAGTGCAGGCCGGGGGCGCCCTCGGCCAGCAGCCGCTCGGCCATGGCGGTCGCGTACTCCACTCCGATGGCGTGGCCGGCGGCCGGGTCGTCGCGTGCCGCCTCCAGGCGGCGGGCGAGGTGTTCGGGGAAGTGGGCGTCGCTCAGCTCGGAGAAGCGGCTGATCTGCCGGGCGTCCGTGGCGGGCATGATCTCGGGGATCACCGGGGTGAGACAGCCGACGGCGGCCAGCCGGTCGCGCAGCCGCAGGTAGTCCTCCACCTGGAAGAACATCTGCGTGATCGCGTAGTCGGCGCCCGCCTTGCACTTGTCGGCGAAGTGCCGGATGTCCTCGGTCCAGCCCGGGGAGCGCGGGTGGCGCTCGGGGAACGCGGCGACGCCGACGGTGAAGTCGCCCAGCCTGCGGATCAGGCTGACGAGTTCGTGCGCGTGCGTGAAGCCCTGCGGGTGCGGGGTCCACACCCCTTTCGGGTCGCCCGGCGGGTCACCGCGCAGGGCGAGGACGTCGCGGATGCCGGCGTCCGCGTACTGGCCGATGATGTGCCGCAGTTCGGCGACCGAGTGCCCGACCGCCGTCAGGTGGGCCACCGGGCGCAGCGTGGTCTCGGTGGCGATCCGCTTGGTGACCTCGACCGTGCGGTCGCGGGAGGAGCCTCCGGCTCCGTACGTGACGGAGACGAAGGAGGGCGCCAGGGCCTCGATGCGCCGGATCGCCTTCCAGAGCGTGCGCTCGCCCGCCTCGGTCTTCGGCGGGAAGAACTCGAACGAGAACGAGCGCCGGCCGCTGGCCAGCAGCTCTCGTACGTCGGGCCGGGCCGCGGGCACGGCTGCGGGTGCTGCGGGCGCGGGCGTGGGCACTGACGCGGACGCGGGGGGCGAGAGCGCCGGGTGCTCGGTGAGGACTGTTGTCATGGCTCGTTCCTTTCCGTTCCGTGGGGTCAGCGCGCGTTGAAGTACGAGGCTTCGGGGTGGTGGATGACGATGGCGTCGGTGGACTGCTCGGGGTGGAGCTGGAACTCCTCCGACAGGTGCACCCCGATCCGCTCGGGCCCGAGCAGGTCGGCGATCTTCGCGCGGTCCTCCAGGTCGGGGCAGGCGGGGTAGCCGAGGGAGTAGCGGCAGCCCTGGTACTCGGTGCGGAGCATGCCGGCCATGGACGCCGGATCGGAGCCGGCGATGCCCAGTTCGGAGCGGACGCGGGCGTGCCAGTACTCGGCCAGGGCCTCGGCGAGCTGGACGGAGAGGCCGTGCAGTTCCATGTACTCGCGGTAGGCGTCGGCGGCGAAGAGGCGGGCCGTCTCCTCGCCTATGCGGCTGCCGACGGTGACGACCTGGAGGCCGACGACGTCGGTCTCCCCCGACTCCTCGGAGCGGAAGAAGTCGGCGAGGCACAGGCGGCGGCCGCGGCGCTGGCGGGGGAAGGTGAAGCGGGTCCGCTCGGAGCCGTTCTCGTCGAGGATGATCAGGTCCTCGCCCTTGGACACGCAGGGGAAGTACCCGTGTACGACGGCCGCTTCGAGCAGTCCGTCGGTGTGCAGACGGTCGAGCCAGCCGCGCAGCCGGGGCCGTCCGTCCGTCTCGATGGTGTCGGCGTCCTTCAGGCCCCACTGGCCCTTGAACAGGGCGCTTTCGTCCAGCCAGGAGGCGTACTCCTTCAGCTGGATGCCCTTGACCACGCGGGTCCCCCAGAACGGCGGGGCGGGGACGGGGTTGTCGACGACCACGTCGGAACGGCCACCGGGGTCGGGCTCCGCCACCTGCAGGGCGGGCGTGTCCCGTTTGGCGACGCGGCGCTGTTTCAGGGGCGGAAGCTCGACGCCGGGCACTCCGCGCTTGACGCCCATGAGCGCGTCCATGAGGCGCAGGCCTTCGAAGGCGTCGCGGGCGTAGCGGACTTCGCCTTCGTAGATCTCGTGGAGGTCCTGTTCGACGTAGGCGCGGGTGAGGGCGGCGCCGCCGAGGATGACCGGGTAGTCGGCCGCCAGCTTGCGCTGGTTGAGCTCCTGGAGGTTCTCCTTCATGATCACGGTCGACTTCACCAGGAGGCCCGACATGCCGATGACGTCGGCCCTGTGCTCCTGCGCGGCTTCCAGGATCGCGGAGACCGGCTGCTTGATGCCGATGTTGACGACGTTGTAGCCGTTGTTGGTCAGGATGATGTCGACGAGGTTCTTGCCGATGTCGTGGACATCGCCGCGGACGGTGGCCAGGACGATCGTGCCCTTGCCGTCGGCGTCGGTCTTCTCCATGTGCGGTTCGAGGTAGGCGACGGCGGTCTTCATGACCTCGGCGGACTGGAGGACGAAGGGGAGCTGCATCTGGCCGGAGCCGAAGAGCTCGCCGACGACCTTCATGCCCTCCAGGAGGGTGTCGTTGACGATGGCGAGTGCGGGGCGGGTCTGGAGCGCTTCGTCGAGGTCGGCTTCGAGGCCGTTCTTCTCGCCGTCGATGATGCGGCGCTGGAGGCGCTCGTCCAGGGGCAGGGCGGCGAGTTCCTCGGCGCGGCCGGCCTTCAGGGACTTGGTGTTAACGCCCTCGAAGAGCGCCATCAGCTTCTGCAGGGGGTCGTAGCCCTCGGCGCGGCGGTCGTAGATCAGGTCGAGGGCGGTGTTGACCTGCTCGTCGTCGAAGCGGGCGATCGGCAGGATCTTCGACGCGTGGACGATCGCCGAATCCAGACCGGCCTTCACGCACTCGTCGAGGAAGACGGAGTTCAGCAGGACGCGGGCGGCCGGGTTCAGGCCGAAGGAGATGTTCGACAGGCCGAGGGTGGTCTGGACGTCCGGGTGGCGGCGCTTGAGCTCACGGATCGACTCGATCGTCGCGATGCCGTCCTTGCGGGACTCCTCCTGACCCGTGCAGATCGTGAAGGTCAGGGTGTCGATGAGGATGTCCGACTCGCGGATGCCCCAGTTGGTGGTGAGGTCGGTGATGAGCCGCTCGGCGATGGCGACCTTGTGCTCGACGGTGCGGGCCTGGCCCTGCTCGTCGATGGTCAGCGCGATCAGCGCGGCGCCGTGCTCCTGCGCCAGCTGGGTGACTTTCGCGAACCGGGATTCGGGGCCGTCGCCGTCCTCGTAGTTGACGGAGTTGATGACCGCGCGGCCGCCCAGCTTCTCCAGGCCGGCCTGGATGACGGGAACCTCGGTGGAGTCCAGAACGATCGGCAGCGTGGAGGCGGTCGCGAAACGGGCGGCCAGCTCCTGCATGTCGGCGACACCGTCGCGGCCCACGTAGTCCACGCACAGGTCGAGCATGTGCGCGCCCTCACGGATCTGGTCGCGCACCATCTCGACGCAGTCGTCCCAGCGGGCCTCCAGCATGGCCTCGCGGAACTTCTTCGACCCGTTCGCGTTCGTCCGCTCACCGATCGCCATGTAGGACGTGTCCTGCCGGAACGGCACCGTCTGATACAGCGAAGCCGCACCCGGCTCCGGCTGCGGGGTCCGCGCGGTGATCGCCGCACCCCGCACCCGCTCCACGACCTGCCGCAGGTGCTCCGGCGTCGTACCGCAGCAGCCGCCGACGAGCGAGAGCCCGTACTCGCGGACGAAGTTCTCCTGGGCGTCGGCCATCTCGGACGCGGACAGCGGATAGTGCGCGCCGTCCTTCGTGAGCACCGGCAGGCCGGCGTTGGGCATGCAGGAGATCGGGATGCGGGCGTTGCGGGCGAGGTAGCGCAGGTGCTCGCTCATCTCGGCCGGGCCGGTCGCGCAGTTCAGACCGATCATGTCGATGCCGAGCGGCTCCAGCGCCGTCAGCGCCGCACCGATCTCCGACCCCAGCAGCATCGTGCCGGTCGTCTCCACCGTCACCGAGCAGATCAGCGGGACGGACACACCCAGTGCGTCCATGGCCCGCCGGGCGCCGATGATCGAGGACTTCGTCTGGAGGAGGTCCTGCGTGGTCTCGACGAGCAGCGCGTCGGCGCCGCCCGCGAGGAGGCCCTCCGCGTTGGTCTGGTAGGCGTCGCGGATCTTGTCGTACGTGATGTGGCCCAGCGTCGGCAGCTTCGTCCCCGGCCCCATCGAGCCGAGTACCCAGCGCTGCTGACCGGTGGAGGCGGTGAACTCGTCGGCGACCTCACGCGCGATGCGCGCGCCGGCCTCGGACAGCTCGAAGTTGCGGTCGGCGATGTCGTACTCGGCGAGCGCCGCGTAGTTCGTACCGAAGGTGTTCGTCTCCACGCAGTCCACGCCCACCGAGAAGTAGGCCTCGTGGACCGTCCGCACGATGTCGGGGCGCGTCACGTTCAGGACCTCGTTGCAGCCCTCCAGCTGCTGGAAGTCCTCCATCGAGGGGTCCTGCGCCTGGAGCATCGTCCCCATGGCCCCGTCGGCGACGACCACACGGGTGGCGAGCGCCTCGCGCAGGGCATCGGCCCGGTTCACGAGCTGCCTCCCCGCGTGCCCGAGCCCAGTACGGCTTCCAGCCGCTGCCCGGCGTCCGCCCCGTACACCGTCCGCACGGTGCGCAGCAGCTCGGCGGGGTCGGCTTCGTACGACTGGGAGCCGACGGCCCGCAGGACCAGTGCGGCCATGGCGGAGCCGAGTTGGGCCGCAGCCTCCAGCGGGAGGCCCTTGCTGACCGCGGCGAGGAAACCGGAGCGGAACGCGTCGCCGACGCCGGTCGGGTCCTCGGCGGGTACGTCCGGGACGGCTTCCACGACCAGGGTCGGGGCGCCCTGGCGTTCGATGCGCACGCCCTTCGATCCGAGGGTGGTCACCCAGGTGTCGACCCGGGCGAGCACGTCCTCGACGCTCCACCCGGTGCGCTCGCGCAGCAGCGCGGACTCGTACTCGTTCGTGAACAGCCAGCGGGCTCCGTCGACGAGGCTGCGCACCTCGTCCCCGGAGAGCCGGGCCAGTTGCTGGGAGGGATCGGCTGCGAAGGGAATGCCGAGTGCGCGGCACTCCTCCGTATGGCGGACCATCGCGGCCGGGTCGTTGGGCGATACGAGGACCAGATCCAGGGGGCCGCCGGTGGCGAGGAGCCTGCTCAGGTCGATCTCGGCGGCCTCCGCCATCGCGCCCGCGTAGAAGGAGGCGATCTGGTTGGAGTCCTGGTCGGTCATGCACATGAAGCGGGCGGTCTGGTGTCCGGCGGAGACGTGCACTCCGCCGGTGTCCACACCGTGTTCCTTGAGCCAGACCTCGTACTCGCCGAAGTCGGGGCCGACCGCCCCGACGAGCAGCGGGTCGAGGCCCAGCACGCCGAGGCCGTAGGCGATGTTGGCCGCCACCCCGCCCCGCCGGACCTCCAGGGAGTCGACGAGGAAGGACAGCGAGACGTGTTCCAGCTGGTCGGGGAGGAGCTGGTCGACGAACCGGCCCGGAAAGGCCATGAGGTGATCCGTGGCGATGGATCCTGTCACCGCAATACGCACGTGGTCTCCTGGGCGGTTTGGGCCGGGCTCTCGCTGTCGGCGGGGTGGGGCGGGGGCGGGCGGGGCAGGGGTGGAGCGGGGTGTGGGGGGAGGAAGCAGCCGGGGAGCCGTCAGCGGGCGGCGGCGGCCTTGAGGGCGTCGGCCCGGTCGGTGCGCTCCCAGGTGAAGTCCGGCAGCTCGCGGCCGAAGTGGCCGTAGGCGGCGGTCTGGGCGTAGATCGGGCGGAGCAGGTCGAGGTCGCGGATGATCGCGGCGGGGCGGAGGTCGAAGACCTCGGCGATGGCGTCCTCGATCTTGGAGATCTCGGTCTTCTCCGTGCCGAAGGTCTCGACGAAGAGGCCGACGGGCTCGGCCTTGCCGATGGCGTACGCGACCTGGACCTCGCAGCGCGAGGCGAGGCCGGCGGCGACCACGTTCTTCGCGACCCAGCGCATCGCGTACGCGGCGCTGCGGTCGACCTTCGACGGGTCCTTGCCGGAGAAGGCGCCGCCGCCGTGGCGGGCCATGCCGCCGTAGGTGTCGATGATGATCTTGCGGCCGGTGAGGCCGGCGTCGCCCATCGGGCCGCCGATCTCGAAGCGGCCGGTCGGGTTGACGAGCAGGCGGTAGCCCTCGGTCTGGAGCTTGATGCCGTCCTCCGCCAGCTGGGCCAGGACGTACTCGACCACGTGCTCCTGGACGTCGGGGGCCAGCAGCCCCTCCAGGTCGATGTCGGCGGCGTGCTGGGAGGAGACGACCACGGTGTCGAGGCGGACCGCCGTGTCACCGTCGTACTCGATGGTGACCTGGGTCTTTCCGTCCGGGCGCAGGTACGGCAGGGTGCCGTTCTTGCGGACCTCGGACAGCCGGCGGGAGAGCCGGTGCGCGAGGTGGATGGGGAGCGGCATCAGCTCGGGGGTCTCGTCGGTGGCGTAGCCGAACATCAGGCCCTGGTCGCCGGCGCCCTGCTTGTCGAGCTCGTCCTCGTCGCCCTCGACCCGGTTCTCGTAGGCGGTGTCGACGCCCTGGGCGATGTCGGGGGACTGTGCGCCGATGGAGATGGAAACTCCGCAGGAGGCGCCGTCAAAGCCCTTGGCCGAGGAGTCGTAGCCGATCTCCAGGACCTTCTCGCGGACGAGCTGCGCGATCGGCGCGTAGGCCTTGGTCGTGACCTCGCCCGCGATGTGCACGAGACCGGTGGTGATGAGGGTTTCCACGGCGACGCGCGAGGTGGGGTCCTGGGCGAGGAGGGCGTCGAGAATCGTGTCGCTGATCTGGTCGGCGATCTTGTCGGGGTGGCCCTCGGTCACGGACTCCGAGGTGAACAGACGGCGGGACATGTCACTCCTGGTGGGTTGGGACGGAGGGGACTGAGGGAGCTGAGGGGGCCGAGGGGTCTCGGGAGGCTGGGTGGGCTGGAGAGGCTGGGGAGGCGGAGGTGAAACCTGGGCCCCGCACCGCCGCCGTCAGCGCGCGGGCCAGCGTCCGCAGCGGGCCGGGCCCGCCCTCCGCGGCGCCGGCGATGGCGACCGGCGGCGGGCGCCAGCCGTGTGCGGCGACCCGCTCGGCGGCCTGCCGGGCGGTGCCGCCCGCGCCGGAGAAGCCGCCGAGCAGCACCGGTTCACCCCGGGCGAGCGAGGGCCGCAGGGCGCGCAGGCACCGGGCCGGGTCCTGGCCGTCGGGCAGGGTGCCCACGGTGGCAAGGGCCTGCGGGCCGTCGTAGAGCTCGGGGAGCCCGTCGTAGCAGCCGGGCGGCGAACCCGGCGGCGGGAGCAGGCAGATCGTGCCCGCCCCGGGGCGGGCGGCCGGCCGCAGGATCCGCGCCGGAGCGGGCGGCCGGGGCCGCACCTGCGGTACGGGTGCCCCGTCGAGCAGTTCCAGGGCCCCGGCCACGTCCGGCGCGGCCCGGCCCTCGGGCAGGGCGCTCAGCAGGAGGGCGGCCTGCGCGAGCAGCGCGGCCGCGTCGGTGTCCTCGAACCGGGCGCGGTCGTGCCCGCCGGTCAGGACCAGACCGCCTTCGGTGTCGTGGTGGGCGACGAGGGCGAACGGCACCGCGGCGTGCCCCTCGACCAGCTCGGGCGCGGTCACCCGTACGCCCTCTTCGGCGAGTTCGTCCACGACCGCGCCGAGGGCGGCGGCGCTCGCGGCGGCGCTCGCGGCCGTGCCCGGCTCGAAGACGACGAGGGATTCGACGAGCGGCGGAGCGTCCGCCGTGCCCTCGCGGCGGCCCGTCCACTCCTCGATCTGGCCGGCGGACACCCATTCGTACGCCGCGCGGTCCAGGGCGTGTCCGCTGAGCTCCTCCAGCAGCAGCGCCACCGGCATCGAGGCCCGTACGCGCACGGACAGCGGGAGGGAGCTGCGCAGCGTGCCGGAGAGCAGCTCGGCGCCGTCGAGGGCGATGCCCCGGCCGGAGACGGCCGCGGAGAAGGCGACGGACACCGGGTCGGCGAGCTCGGCGGGAGCGGCGGCCCGGTACAGCAGCAGCGCCCACACCGCGTGCAGGGCGGTCGACTCGGTGGCCCCGTGACCCGCCGCCCAGGCCCGCAGCCGTACGACCTCCGGCGGCGTGAGCCGCTCCCGGCTCCACCCGTGGCCGGACCGGACCGGGTCGGCCCCGGTCGCGGAGGGCAGGGCGGGGAGGGCGGGCAGGGTGACGGCGTCGGCCGGCGGGGCGGCCCGCGACCAGAACTCCCGGGCCGCCGAGGTGTCCTGGCGGGCGAGCCAGCGCGCGTGGTCGCGCACGTCGGGCCGGCGCTCGCCGCCCAGCGGCCGGCCGTCGGCGAGGTAGGCGCGCAGGAACGCCCGCAGCAGGCCGCGCACGCTGCGGCCGTCGAGGAAGGCGTGGTGGTAGGTGAGCAGGATCCGGGTGGCCCCGGGCGGCGCGCCCTCCTGCCCCAGCAGGATGCGCAGCTGCCCCGGCCGGCGCAGGTCGAACGCGCGCAGCCGCTCGCTCCGGACGAGGGTGTGCCAGTCGGCGCCGCCCGGGTCCTGGCGTGCGATCCGCGGCTCCACCCGCGGGTGGACGGCCATCGCGGGCAGCTCTCCCACGGGGTCGGCGAAGGCAGGGTCGACGAACGCGGGATCGGCGAACGCGGGATCGGCGAGCGCCGTGCGCAGGGCGGCGTCCGCGTCGTGGAGGGTCTGCCAGGCCGCGTCGAACCGCGCCGCGTCCAGCGGCCCGTACCAGCGCACCAGCAGCTGCCCGGCGTGGATCCCGGCGCCCGGGCGCTCCAGCGCGTCGAGCAGCAGGTCCCGTTGGAGGGGCGAGGCGGGTACGGGCAGCGGGCGCGGGCCGGTGCCCGTGCGGAAGCTCTGGCGGGCCGCGCTCATCGCGTTCCTTCCTCCTCTCTCCGGTGGGTTCCTGATCGGGCTTCTCGGGCGGGCGGGCGGGCGGTCGGGCAGTCGGTCGGACGGGTCGGACGGGTCGGGGGCGACGGCTTCAGCCGGCTTCGAGTTCGGCCTCCACGGCTCCCATGAACCCCTCGTCGAACATCGTGTCCACGGCCGTGTCGCGGGCGGTGTCCAGCCCGGTGTCGGAACAGGCGGTGCTGAGCAGGTACCGCCCCAGCACCCGGTGCGTGGCGAACCACCAGGAGCCGGCGCCGGCCGCCCGAGTGCCGTCGGGTCCGAGGAACGCGCCGTCGGCCAGGCCGAAGCCGAACTCCGTGAATCCCAGCCTCAGTCCCTGTCCCAGCGCCTTGGTGTAGGCCTCCTTGAGGGTCCACAGCCGCAGCATCTCGGCGGCCTGCCGGTCCGGGGGCATCCGTTCGAGCTCGACGGCCTCTGCGGGGATGCACACGCGGTCCTTCAGCAGCTCGTAGGACATCCGGCGGCCGGCCGGTTCGACGTCCACGCCGATCCGGCCGATCCGGCTGATGCCGACGGCGATGAGGTCCTCGGTGTGGCTGAGGCTGAGGTCGATCTGACTCATGCCGCGGATGTACGGACGTCCACCGATCCGGTACGAGAGGTCGAGCGCGGCCGGCTCGGTCCGCAGGGCGGCGGCCGCCGTGTACTTGACGACCATGCGGGAGGTGACGAAGCGGTAGCGGACCGCCGCGTCGGGGGTGCGCCGGTAGCGCTGCCAGTCGCGGCCGAGCAGCGGGCGCAGCGAGGCGTCGGCGAGCGCGGCGGTCAGCCACTCCCCCCACGTCGCGTACACGACGACGCTGCCGCGCAGCTCCAGCCCCGCGGACACCTCTTCCCAGGGGCCGTCGGGTCCGGTGACGTGGACGGGCGGCGGCGCCGCCGTCAGGTTCGGCGCCGCCGGGTTCATGGGGGCCTGGTACATCCGGGCCGGGTACATCCGGGCCGGGTTCATCGGGGCCGGGTTCATCTGACGAGCTCCGTCCCGTCCAGGTCGTAGCTGCGGCCCGCGCGGTGGCGGCGGATCAGCTCGTCGAGCACCTGGGCGAGGCAGCCTTCGGGCAGGTCGGGCACGGCGATGCCGAGGCGGCTGCCGATCCGGGTGAGCGCGAGCACGGCCCAGGCGGGGTCGGCGAGGAAGGCGTCCGTGCCGTCCTGCGCCTCCCACATGCCGAGGACCGAGGCGGCCGCCAGGATCAGCGCGTACCGGTCGGCGAGCACCGCCACCCCGGGGCCGGCGAGCGTGGCCCGTGCCGCGGGCAGGGCCGCGCACCGGGTGCGCAGTTCGCGCAGCTCGCCCACGAATCCGTCGGCGAGTTCGGCGAGGGCGGCCATCTGGCCGCCGAACCGCAGGGCCGAGCCGAGCCGGTCGGCCGCGCCGACGAGGGTGGCTGCGAGGAAGTCGTCGCCCCCGGCGATGCCCAGCTGCCGGTAGTCCAGGGCGGGCAGCGCGGCCCCGCCGCCGAAGAGGCCGGGGGGCGGCTCGGGCATGCGGAACCAGGAGCGCTCGGCCAGGGAGCGCAGCTGGGGCACGATGACGGCCTGGCAGGCTGCGGTCCCGGCGTGTCCGAGGCCGGCCACCGGCAGGTCGCGGACCAGCTTGTCGAGGGCCCCGTACTGGGCGTCGCCGCGCACGTAGCCGTGGCCGCCGAGTACGCCGGCCAGCTCCTCCAGGTTCTCCCGGATCAGGTCCGGTACGACGTACTTGACGGCCGCGGCCAGCACGTTGACGTGCGCCGGCAGCAGGCTCAGGGCGCGCAGCGACACGGTGGCCATGCTGTCGGCGGCCAGCAGGTCGGCGAAGACCCCGGCGAGCGGCTTGTGCCAGCGGCGGGCCAGGGAGGCGGTGCGGCCTTCGGTGACGGCCCGTACGGCGGAGTGCAGGACGGTGTCCGCCGAGGCGACGGCGACGGAGGGGATCAGGCAGCGGTTGACCTGGAAGGTGCGCAGGGCCAGGGGCACGCCCTGGCCCTCCTCGCCGACCATGGCGTGCCCGGGCAGCGGGAAGCCGTCGAACTCCAGCCCGGAGAAGAGGCCTCCGCGCATGCCGTGCGTGGTGACGCGCGGCAGGTGGGTCAGCCGGCCGGTCGCGCGGGCGTCCGCTATCGCGTCGGAGTCGACCAGGAAGACCGAGTGGCTGCGCGGGCCGCGGGCCGGGGCGGTGCGCGCGTAGACCACGTACGCCTGGGACCGGGCGGCGTTGAGGATGACGTCCTTGCTGCCGCTGAGCCGGTAGCCCCCGGGCCCCGGCTCGGCGGTGAACTCGTCGCGCAGGATGCCGTTCGCGTGGGCCATCTCGTGGTGGACGATCGAGGCCCGGCCGCCGCCCAGGAGCACCCCCGCGAGCTCGGCGCGCTGCTGGGGGGTGCCTTCGGCCCACACCGGGGCGGAGGCGAACAGCGAGGTGATGCCGTACCCGAAGCCGAGGGCCACGTCGCGCCGGAACACGGGCCGCAGCACCTGCGCGAGGAGGTCGGCGCGGGTGAGCCGGCCGCCGTCCCCGGCGGGCACGAACTCGGCCCCCAGCCCGGCCGAGGCGAGCAGCTCCTCGGTGGCGGCCGGGGGCAGGCGCCGGGCGTCGGCGCCGGCGAGGGCGGCGATGCCGTGCCGGTTGGCGGGGTCGTGCGGGTCTCCGAGGAGCGCTTCGAGGCGGGCGGCGCGCGCGGCTGCCTCGGGTGCGCCCAGCTGCGGCCGGGTCGCGGGGGGCGGGCCGACGGGCGAGCCGACGGATGGGCCGGCGGGCAGGCCGGCGGGGGCCAGGGAGGTCGTCATGTGCGGGGCTCAACTCCCTGATCAGAGGCTGCGGACAGCGGATTCCGCGTGGTGTGCGGCGACGGCCAGCGTGGCCGTGCTGTCGCGGCCGAGTGCCCGACGTACGGAGGCACGGGCGTCGGCGAGGTCCGCGTCGGGTCCGAGCACCTCGGCTATCGCCTCCTCGCGCAGCAGGACGCTGTGCCGGGAGACGGCGGTGACGCCCGTCTCGTCGGGGAACAGCGACCATTCGCCGGTGTGCGCGGCGAACAGCGGGGTGGCCGGGGTGTCCTTGTAGACGAGCCGGTAGGCGGCCGGGAAGCAGATCCGTACGGATTCGGTGGTCTGCCGGGAGCCGTCGGCGCCGAGGGTGTCCGTGCTGACGTGCTGGATGCCGGGGGCGTCCTCGGTGACCTCGGCGCGGGTGACGTGCGAGAGGTGCGCGGGCCAGGCGTCGACCCGGTACAGGAAGTCGTAGACGAGCTCCGGCGGCGCCTGGACCTTGATCGTGTCCTCGAAGGTGAGGATCAGGTCATCGAGGCGTGCCCAGCGCTCGGCGGTCTCCTTGATGCGGTCGAGTTCGGCGCGGCTGTTGGTGTCGGTGGCGAGCCCCACCCAGGCGGCGTCGTCGGGCCGGCCGGGCGCGACGGTGAAGTCGTGGTCGAGGGTGAGCCGGGACCGGTTGGCGGAGAGTTCCTCCACGGTCCAACTGCCGCCCAGGCTGCGCGCGGGCGCCGCGGGGGTCTCCTGGCGGAACTCGACGCGGCGGGCGACGGGGTCCATGGTGCGGCGGGAGAACCAGGACTTCACCTGGCCGTTGGCGGTGACCCACATCTGGAACCGGTCCTCGGTCCCGTCGAAGTCGAGCCGTTCGACGTGCACGCTGGGCGGCATGAGCAGGGGCCACTGGGTGGTGTCGGCGATCAGGCCGTACACCACGCCCGCGGGTGCGTCCATGTCCACCGTGTAAGCCCTGTGATGTGTCCGCTCGAATGACATCGGTCCACCTCTCTCGCCCTAGGACCACGAATGTGCCCGAGCCCGCCGGAAGGCGGCTGGAAGTCCGCTTGAGGACGGTTCGGGGACGGATCGGGGAGGGTCGGGAAGGGGGCGGGTAGGGGTCGACGCGGTCGGACGGTGGCCTGTCGGACGGTGGTTCGGTCAGGCGGTGGCTCGGTCAGACCGTGACTCGGTCAGACCGTGGCGCGCTGGGCGGCCAGTGCCCGGTTGACCATGTCGAGGTAGCGGCGCGGGGTGTACGCCTCGTCGAGCTCCTCCTCGTCGAGCACCACGGAGTGGTCCCGCTCGACCCGGCCGGTGGTCTCGAGCATCGCCAGCGAGTCGTAGCCGAGGTCCCCGAAGGCGCTGTCGAGGATGTCCCCGTCGAGGTCGGTCCCCTCGGCCTCGCCGGCGCATTCGCGCAGCAGCCTGACCAGGTCCGCCAGTTCGAACTGCTCCTGTCCCATGAATCTGCCTCTCTTCCGTGCTTCCGTGCTTCCGTTGTGTCTGTCTGTCGTGTCAGGCGGCGCGGACGACGGCCGCCGCGTTGAAGCCGCCCCGGCCGCGGGCCAGCACCAGGGCGGTGCGCAGCGCCGGCCCGGTGCGCGGGGTGCCGGTGACCAGGTCCACGGGGCAGTCGGCGGCGGGGCGCACCGTGCCGGTGGTCGGCGGGATCACCTGGTCGCGCAGGGCGAGCAGGGCGGCCGCCAGGTCGAGGGCGGCGCCGCCGGCGGAGAGCCGTCCGGCCATGCTCTTGGGCGCGGTGACGGGGACCCCGTACGGGCCGAACACGGCGGCGAGGGCCTCGGCTTCGGCCCGGTCGGCCGCCCGCTCGCCGGCGGCGTCGGCGAAGACGAGGTCGACGTCGCCGGGCCGGAGTCCGGCGTCGGCGAGTGCGAGGCGCGCGGCGTCGGCGAGGCGCGGCTCCTGCGGGGAGGCGTCGAAGGTGGCCGCGTGCCCGGCGAGGCTGCCGTACACGCGGGCGCCGCGGGCGGCCGCGCCGGCGGCCTCCTCCAGGACGAGCAGCGCTCCGCCCTCGCCGACCACGTGGCCCGAGGCGTCCTCGTCGAAGGGCAGGTAGGCGCGGGCGGGGTCGGCGACGGTGCTCATGGAGCCGCCCGCGAGGTGCGCGGCCCAGCCCCAGGGGCACAGGGCGGAGTCGAGGCCGCCGGTCACCACGAGCCGGGCGCCCTTGCGGAGCTGGCGGCGTGCGTGCGCCACCGCGTCGAGGCCGCCGGCCTGTTCGGAGACGACGACGCCGGAGGCGCCGCGCAGGCCGTGCTTGATGGAGATCTGGCCGCTGTTGACGGCGTAGAACCAGGCGAAGGACTGGTACGCGCTGACGTGCTGCGGGCCCTGGCTCCACAGGGCCTGGAGCTCGCGGTGGCCGAACTCGAAGCCGCCGGAGGAGTTGGCGGTGACCACGCCCGCCGCGTACGGGGGCAGTTCGGCGATCACGGCCCCGGAGTCGTCGAGGGCCTCCTGGGCGGCGGCGAGCGACAGCCGGGTCACCCGGTCGGTCTGCGGCAGCAGCCGGCTGGAGACGTGGTCCTCGTCGACGAACCCGGGCACCTCCCCGGCGAGGCGGACCGGGTACGGGGAGGCGTCGAAGCGGGTGACCGGGCCGATGCCGCTCTCGCCGCGCAGGACGGCCGCCCACCAGGCCTCGGTGCCGAGTCCGCCCGGGGCCGCGACCCCGATGCCGGTGAAGACGGCGGTGGTCGCGGGGGCGGCGGGGTCTGCGAGGGCGGTGTTCATACGGCTGCTGCCTTCAGGCCGGGGCGGGTCAGGATCATGGCGCTCTGGAAGCCGCCGAAGCCGCTGCCGACCGTGAGGACGGTGTCGGTGCGCTGCTCGCGGGCGGTGAGCGGCGTGTAGTCGAGGTCGCAGGCCGGGTCGGGCTCGTGCAGGTTGGCGGTGGGCGGGACGACGCCGTGCTCGATGGTGAGCGCGCAGGCGGCCACTTCGAGGGCGCCGACCGCGCCGAGGGAGTGCCCGATCATCGACTTGATCGAGCTGACCGGGACCTGGTGGGCGCGCTCGCCGAGGCTGCGTTTGAAGGCGTCGGTCTCGTGCCGGTCGTTCTGCTTGGTGCCGGAGCCGTGCGCGTTGATGTAGTCCACGGCGCCCGGGTCCAGCCGTGCCTCGTCGAGCGCGGTGCGGATGGCCTCGGCCATCTCCGTGCCCTCGGGGCGCAGTCCGGTCATGTGGTACGCGTTGCTGCGCGAGGCGAAACCGGCGATCTCGGCGTAGACGTGGGCGCCGCGGCGCCGGGCGTGTTCCAGTTCCTCGATGACGAGGACGGCCGCGCCCTCGCCGAGGACGAAGCCGTTGCGGGTGCGGTCGAAGGGGCGCGAGGCGCCGGCCGGGTCGTCGTTGCGCGGGGTGGTCGCCTTGATCGCGTCGAAACAGGCCAGGCTGATCGGCGAGATGGGTGCCTCGGCGGCGCCGGTGACCATGACGTCGGCGCTGCCCTCGCGGACCAGGTCGACGGCGTGCCCGATGGCGTCCAGGCCGGAGGTGCAGCCGGTGGACACCAGGGAGACGGGGCCCTGCGCGCCGGCGGCGCGGGCGACCTCGGCGGCCATCGAGGAGGGCACGAAGTAGTCGTAGAGCTGCTCGGCGGCCCGGGCGTGGTCCACCAGCCACCGTCCGCCGCGGTCGCTGAGCTCGGCGTACTCGCGTTCCAGGCCGGTGGTGCAGCCGAGGGCGCTGCCGAGGGTGACCCCGCGGCGGGTGGGGTCGAGGGCCGCGCCCGGGCCGCCGTCGGCCAGCCCGCTGTCGGCGAGTGCCTCGCGGGCGCTGACGAGGGCGAACTGTGCGGCCCGGTCGAGCCGTTCGGCCTCGTGCGGCGCGAAGCCGTGCTCCAGGGGGTCGAAGTCGGCCTCGGCGGCGACCTGCGAGCGGTAGGGGGCGGGGTCGAGGAGGGTGATGGTGCGGGTGGCCGTGCGCCCGGAGGTGAGCAGGGACCAGAACTCCTTGGTACCGGGCTTGCCCGGGGCGACGACCCCGATCCCGGTGATGACCACGCGTCTCATCGCCTTGCCCCCCACGGGTTGGTTGCCGCTGCCGGTGCCGGTGCCAGTGCCGGTCTCCGAGCGTCGACGACCGCGCTGGAGGACGGCTGGAGCGGCTGCCCCGTCCGGGCCTGCAGGTACGGGAAGGAGACGGCCTAGTGGCCCTCGGCGTAGCGCTTGGCGAAGGTGAGGGTGGCGGTGCTGTTGCGGCCCAGTGCCGTACGGACGTACGCGCGCGCCGAGCGGACGTCGGCGTCCTCCCCGAGCACGGCGGTGATGGCGTCCTCGCGCAGGACGACGCTGTGCTGGGCGGTGGCGGTGGTGCCGTGCGCGTCGCCGGTCAGCGTCCAGGAGCCGGTGTGGGCCTCCATCAGGGCGGGGGTGCGGGTCTGCTTGTAGACGATGCGGTGGTGTTCGGGGAAGCAGACGCGTACCGAATCGGTGGTGTGCTCGGCCCCGTCCGCCGTCAGCGTGTCCATCGACATCACCTGCACCGGCCCGTCTTCGGTCACGTCGAGCCGGGAGACGTGCGGGAGCAGCTTCGGCCACTCCTCGACCCGCTCCAGGAAGGTGTAGACGGCCTCGGGCGGCGCCGCCACGTGGACGGTGTCCTCGAAGGACATCACCAGGGCGTCGAGCCGTCCCCAGCGCTCGCCGAGCCGGGCGATGTTGCCGAGTTCGGCGCGGCTGTTGGTGTCGGTGGCCCGGTTCACCCAGGCCACGTCCTCGGCACGGTCGCCGGCCACGGAGAACTCGTGCAGGAGCGTCAGCCGGGAGCGTTCGGCGCCCAGCGCCTCCACGGCCCAGGTGCCGGTCATCGCCGACAGCGGGGCGGCGGGCACCTCCTGGCGGAACTCGATCCGGCGGGCGGCCGCGTCGAGCCGGCGGCGGGAGGTCCATGAGGTGGCGCGGCCGTTGGCCGTGGCCCAGATCGCCAGGTGCTCGTTCACTCCGTCGAAGGCGAGCCGTTCCACGTGGACGTTGGGCGGGAAGTACAGCGGCCACTTGGCGGCGTCGGCGATGAGGCCGTAGACCACGCCCGCGGGGGCGGCGACCTCGGTCGTGTGGGAGGTGCGGTGGAGGCGCCCGGCCTCGGGTGCGGAGGTCGGGGAGGTGGCGGAGGTGGCGGAGGTGGCGGAGGTCGTCATCAGAAGTTCCCCAGCCCGCCGCAGACGTTGAGCGCCTGGGCCGTGATCGATGCCGCGAGCGGCGTGGTCAGGTAGCCCACCAGGGCGGCGACCTCCTCGGGGGTCGAGTAGCGGCCCAGCGGGATCTTCGCCTCGAACTCCTCCAGGACCTCTTCCTCGGTCTTGTTCCAGACGCCCGCGTACCCGGCGCGCACCCGGGCGGCCATCGGCGTTTCGACGTATCCGGGGCAGACGGCGTTGACGGTGGTGCCGGTCGTCGCGAGCTCCTTGCCGAGCGACTTGGTGAAGCCGATGACGGCGTGCTTGGAGGCCGTGTACGGGGCGGCGAGCACCACGCCCTGCTTGCCGGCGGTGGAGGCGATGTTGATGACGCGGCCGTAGGGGCCGGTGCCGAGGCCGCCGCTGCGCAGCGCCTCGCGGGTCACCAGGAACACGCTGTTGAGGTTGGTGTCGATGACGTCGTGCCACAGCTCGTCGGTGAGTTCGGCGGTGCGGCCGCCGCCGCTGCGCCCGGCGTTGTTGACGAGGACGTTGAGGGGCCCGAAGGTCTCGACGGCCGCCGCGACGAGCGCTTCGACGTCCTTCTTGACGCGGACGTCGGCAGCCGCGCCCTCCACTTCCAGGCCCTCGGCCCGCAGGTCCTCGACGGTCTGCTTGACGGCTGCCGCGTCGCGGGCGCAGATGAAGACGCGGTGGCCGCGCCGGCCCAGGTCCCGGGCCACGGCCAGGCCGATGCCGCTGGTCGCGCCGGTGACCAGGGCCACGGGGGTGGCGGGCACCGCCTCGTCAGTCGTCGCCGTCGTCGCCGTCATCGTCGTCCCTCCAGGACTCGGGTCGTTGTCCTGACCGTGTCCCGGGCCGCTGGGGACCGGTTCGAGGAGTGGTGGAGGAGTACTGGACCGAGCGCGGCCAGGGCCTCTTCCAGCCGCCGCCTGGTGAGCCGGCGGCCGCTCGCCGCCAGGTAGCCGTCGGGGCGGATCAGCACCCAGCCGCCGGAGGCGAGGCCCAGCGCGTCGCGCAGCGCTCCGTCCGGGTCGGGCAGCGGTTCGGGCGCACTGCCCGCGGGGGCGCCGACGGCCCGGACGGAGAGCCAGTCCGCGGCGGCGGAGGCGGCGGCCTCGGCGGTCGCGCCGGCTCCTTCGCCCTCGCCGTATCCGCCGCCGTGTCCGTCGCCGTCGGGCGCGTACAGCAGTGTCCAGCGGGTGTCGCGGAGTTCGGCGTGCAGGGCGGTGGCCGCGGGGCCCTCGGGGAGGGCGGCCGCGATGGCGGCGGCGCGCGATCCGGCGGGCGCGCGCAGGCCGCCGTCGGCGCCGGTCAGCGGGGAGTCGGGGTAGCCGAGGAGCAGCCCGGACATGCCGCCGAGCACCTTGCGCTGGATGGCGCGGCGCAGCGGCGGGGCGGAGCGCACGACGGAGAAGACGACGGGGAGCATCACGCCGGCGAGGTGGTTCTTGAGTTGCACGAGGAAGGTCGCCTGCTTGGTCGAGCCGAGCAGCTTGCGCCCGACGGGTACCCGTTCCTCCCCGTACGTGGCGAGCAGGTCCCGGCCCGCGTGGCCGTGCGCCGCCATGGCGAGCTTCCAGGCGAGGTTGTAGGCCTCCTGGATGCCGGTGTTCATGCCCTGGCCGGAGGCGGGGCTGTGCACGTGCGCCGCGTCGCCGGCGACGAAGACGCGGCCTTCGTGCATACGGGGCACCATGCGCTGCTGGAAGGTGAAGACGGAGGTCCACTCGGGCTGCCCGACGCGGACCTCGCGGCCCAGTCCGGCGCTGAGCCGCTGGGAGAAGCGTTCGGCGCTCTCGCGGTCGTGGGCGGCGCCGGTGGTGCCGGGGCGGGCGGTGGGGGCGGTGTCGAGCAGCCGCCAGTGGCCCTCGCGCTGGTAGGGGACCATCATCAGGGCCTGGCCGCCGGTGTGCACCCAGTAGATGGTGTCGGGCGGCAGGTCGAACTCGACGTCCGCGTCGGCCAGTTCCCAGGTTTCGCTGGACTCGCCGATCAGCTCCAGCCCGAGTTCCTTGCGTACGGTGCTGTGGCCGCCGTCGCAGCCGACGAGCCAGCCGGTCCCGTACTCCTCCACGCGGCCGTCGGCGTGCTCCAGGCGGGCCCGTACGCCGTGTTCGTCCTGGTCGAGGCCGGTCAGCCGGACGCCCCATTCGGGGGCGACGCCGAGCCGGGCGCAGGCCTCGCGCAGCAGTTGCTCGGTGCGGGTCTGCGCGATGACGACGGTGAAGGGGAAGCGGGTGGGCATCGAGGAGTAGTCGGCCTCCAGGCGCACCAGGCGGCGGCCGCCGGCGTACATGGTGAATGCCTTGTTGTGCCGGCCGCTCGCGAGGACCGGTTCGGCCACGCCCATCTGGTCGAAGGTCTCCAGGGTGCGCGGGTGGACGGCGACCGCGCGGCTGGTGCGGGCCGGTCCGGGCGCGGCGTCGACGAGGCGTACGCGGATGCCGCGACGGGCCAGTTCGTGGGCGGCGGTCAGGCCGACGGGCCCCGCTCCCACGACGAGCACCGAGGCCTGGTCGGACGTCACCATGGCGGTCACTCTCTCTCGGGTCGGTTCCGGTGTCTCAGGCAGCGGCTTCGACGGCGGCGAGGCCCTGCAGGGCCTGGCGCAGTCGGCGCCGCTCGGGCTTGCCCACGGGCGTGCGGGGCACGGCGTCGACGACCTCGACGCGGCGGATCCGCTCGAAGCGGGCCAGGCGCCGGTTCGCGCCGTCCACGATCGAGTCGAGGGTGTCGAGGAGGCGGGGCTCGTACGGTTCGCGCAGGACGATCCCGGCCCAGGTGACGGCGCCGTGGACGGGGTCGGGCCAGCCCGTGACCACGCAGTCGGCCACCCTCGGGTCCTCGGCGAGGACGCTCTCGACGGCGGTGGGCGAGACGAGTTCGTTGTCGTACTTGAAGACGTCCCCGATGCGGTCCACGAGGAACAGCTCGCCGTCCGCGTCCAGGTGGCCGATGTCCCCGGTGGACAGCCAGCCCTCGGCGTCGATCCCGGTGTCTTCGTCCCCGTCCAGGTAGCCGGCCATCAGCTGGGGTCCGCGGACCTGGACCTCGCCGGTGGTGTGCGCGCCCAGCGGCTGCCGGCCGTCCAGGTCCACGATGCGGCATTCGGTGCCGGGCACGGCCCGGCCGACGGAGCCGGCGGGCCCGCCGTCGGGGCTCTGGCAGTGGGCGAGCGGGGACAGTTCGGCCATCCCGTAGCCCTGGACGACGGGTACGCCGAGCCGGTCGGCGAGTGCGCCGGCCGTGGCGGGTGCGAGCGCGGTGCCTCCGGAGAGGACCGCCGTGAGCGCGGCCCCGGCGGGGACGCCCTCGGTGCCCGGGCCGGCCTGCGCGAGCTGCCCGGCGAGGCGGTGCAGGCGGGCGGGCAGCCCGTAGTAGTGGGTGGCGCCGGTGCGGGCGGCGAGGGCGAGGGAGGCCAGCGGGTCGGGGTCGGTGCACAGGACCTGGGTGGCGCCCGCGAACACGGCCGAGTTCAGGTGCATGGTGTGGAAGAGCGGCAGGTGGTTGAGGGTGACGGAGCCGTCGCCCAGGCGGTGGGCGGCCGCGGTCTGCGCGGCGTTCGCCACCAGATTGCGGTGGGTGAGCCGGACCCCGCGGGGCCGTCCCGTCGTACCGGTGGTGAACTGGACGCAGGCGTCGGCGTCGAGGTCGGCCACGGGGAAGCCGCCGGGCGGCGTCCCGGCCGGCTCCGCGGGGAGCTCATCGAGTGCGACCACCGCGCGCAGCGCGGGCAGCCGGTCGCGCAGCCCCGCGAGCAGTTCGGCGGTGGCGGCGGGCACGAAGGCGACCTCGATGCCGGCGGCCGCGAAGACGTGCAGCAGCCCCGCCTCCTTGATCAGCGGGTTGACGAGTACGGCGGTGTTGCCGCTGCGCACCGCTCCGTAGTAGGCGGCGGGGAACTCCCGCCCCAGCGCGTTGCCCACCCCGATCCGCGCCCCCGGGCCACCGGCCAGGCGCGCGGCGCAGGCGGCGAACCGGTCGGCGAGCGCGTCGAGTTCGGCGAAGGAGACGGCCCCTGCCTCCGTACGCAGCGCACACCCGTCCGGATCCCGCTCGGCGGCACGGCGCAGCAGGCCGTCGAGGGGCAGCTGCGGGTACGTGATGGAGCTCGGCACGGCACGGCCCTCCTCGTCGGACGTGCCCCCACCCTCGGAGGGGGCGCTTGAGAAGGATTCGAAGCGGGCTCGATGTCCGGTGCAGAAGCTGTGCGGTATGACCCCGACCACGACGATCGACGCAATGGACCAGGCGGCGCGCGAGCAGGCGGAGTTCGGCGTCCTCTACGCCGGGATCCAGCAGTTCTACGCGCACCAGATGCAGCTCTTCGACTCGTTCCGGGCCGAGTCGTGGGCCGCGACGTTCACCGAGGAGGCCATCTTCGACGTCCCGACGCTGCCGGAGCCGGTACGCGGGCGGGACGCGCTGGCCGTGTGCGTACGCCACAACGAGGAGCTGGCGCAGCGCACCGGCGAGCGGCTGCGGCACTGGCTGGGCATGCTCGACGTACAGCCCCGCCCCGACGGCACGGTCCACGTGCGCGCCTACGCGCTGGTGTACATGACCCCGCGCGACGGCATCCCGAAGGTGCACCGGGTCTGCGTCATGCAGGACACCCTGGTCCGCCGCCGCGGCCACTGGCGCACGGCCCACCGCGTGGTCTCCCGCGACGACCTGGCGTAGCCGGCCCGGCGGCGCGGGCGCGGGGCGGGCCCCGGGGGAGGGCTCCGAGGATCTCGGAGCCCTCCCCCGGGGTTCGGCGTGTCAGTTTCCGCCCGAGGGCGTTTCGGGTTGCGTTTCGGGTTGCGCGTGGAGGATCTCGCGGGCCTGTTCCGCGGCGCGGGTGATGCTCTCGCCGACGAAGTCGAGGAAGCGGGCGATGTTTTCGAGGCGGACGGCGGCCGGGGTGTCGGGGCCCAGGACGCCGACGCCCTGACGTGCCGTTTCGGCGAGTTGGGCAGTGCCTTGGGCGCTGGCGACCATCGACTGGTACCAGACGTCGTTGTCGGCGACGTAGCGCTCGCGGCGGCGTTCGTCGCGTTCCCGGCGGACGAGGCCCTGGCCTTCGAGGAACGCGATCGCCTTGGAGATGGACGCGGGGCTGACCTGGAGCCGCTGCACGAGTTCGGCGGCGGTGAGGCTGCCCGCGTCGGAGGTGTAGAGGCAGGTCAGCACGCGGGCCATCATCTTCGGCGTACCCGTTGCTATGAGGACGGTGGTGAACGTCTCCTCGTACTCGCGCACCGCCTCGGCGTCACGCCCGTGGGGCTGCGGGGGCGCGTCCGACCCCCGGGGTGCGGCCTGCCTGCGCCGGTGGGCGCGGCGTTCGGTGGCCCGGTGGGCCAGGTCGGCGCGGTAGGCGGTGGGGCCGCCGTTGCGCATCACCTCGCGCGTGATGGTCGAGGTGGGGCGTTCGAGCCGTCTGGCGATCTCCGCGTAGGCGAGGCCGTCGGCCAGTCCCAGCGCGATCTGCTGACGTTCCTGCTGGGTGAGTCTGCCTCCCGGCATCGCGATCTCCTTCGTGGTCCTCGGGTGCCCCCACTATAGCGTTCACTCGCCGTCTATTGCAACGCACAACCGGCAACCATTGCGTTGAATTCAAAGCCATTGCAACACTTTCTGGCTTCCGACCTGCATAAATTCAATACCTACGCAACGAACACGTTGCTCGATCCTTGAATGCAACGTAGCTTTTCCCTCATCGGAAAGAACGCATCCAAGGAGCAGACAATGCAGAACTTCAAGACCCCCGCCCCGATCGCCGCCGTCCTCGACATCCCCGCCGGCCACATCCGGTTCATCGCCGCGGACCGCGCCGACACCACCGTCGAGATCCTCCCCGCGAACTCCTCGAAGAGCAGCGACGTGAAGGCCGCGGAGCAGACCACGGTCGAGTACCTCGACGGCGTCCTGCGGATCGCGGCCGCACCGGCCAAGAACCGGATCCTCGGCAACTCCGGCTCGGTCGAGGTGACCGTCCAGCTCCCCGCCGGCTCCCGCGTCGAGGCGAAGACGGCCACCGCCGAGTTCCGCGGCGTCGGACGCCTCGGCGACGTCACCTACGACAGCGCGCACGGCACGGTCAAGCTCGACGAGACCGCCGGCGCCCACCTCACCCTGCAGGCCGGCGACGTCACGGTCGGCCGCCTGGGCGGCCCCGCCGAAATCAGCACCCAGAAGGGCGACATCACCATCGCCGAGGCCCGCCGCGGCACGGTCGAACTGAACACCCAGGCCGGCGACGTGACCGTCGGCGCCGCCCGCGGAGTCTCCGCCTCCCTCGACGCCGGCACGAGCTACGGCCGCATCAGCAACGCCCTCACCAACACCGAAGGCGCCGCGGCCGGCCTGAACATCCGCGCCACCACCGCCTACGGCAACATCACCGCCCGCAGCATCTAGCAGCCGCCCGCCCCAGCCTCAGAAGGAGTACCCCTCATGACCACCCTGGCCATCGCGGCGAACGGTCTGCGCAAGTCCTACGGCGACAAGGTCGTGCTCGATGGCGTCGACCTGGCCGTCCCCGAAGGAACGATCTTCTCCCTCCTGGGCCCGAACGGCGCCGGCAAGACCACCGCCGTGAAGATCCTCTCCACCCTCGTCTCCGCCGACCCGGGCACCGGCACCATCCACATCGGCGGCCACGACCTGGCCGCCGCCCCCCAGGCGGTGCGTGCCGCGATCGGTGTCACGGGCCAGTTCTCCGCGGTCGACGGCCTGATCACCGGCGAGGAGAACATGCTCCTCATGGCGGACCTCCACCACCTCTCCCGCAGCGAGGGCCGCCGGGTCACCGCCGAACTCCTCGAACGCTTCGACCTCGTCGAGGCCGCGAAGAAGCCCGCCTCCACCTACTCCGGCGGCATGAAGCGCCGACTCGACATCGCCATGACCCTCGTCGGCAGCCCGCGAATCATCTTCCTCGACGAACCCACCACCGGCCTCGACCCCCGCTCCCGCCACAACATGTGGCAGATCATCCGCGAACTGGTCACCACCGGCGTCACCGTCTTCCTCACCACCCAATACCTCGAAGAAGCCGACGAACTCGCCGACCGCATCGCCGTCCTCAACAACGGCAAGATCGCCGCCCAGGGCACCGCCGACGAACTCAAGCGCCTCATCCCCGGCGGCCACATCCGCCTCCGCTTCACCCACCCGGCCGACTACCGCAACGCCACCCACACCCTGCACGACGCCTCCCGCAACGACGAAGCCCTCACCCTCCAAATCCCCAGCGACGGCAGCCAGCGCGACCTGCGCACCATCCTCGACCGGCTCGACACCGCCGGCATCGAAGCCGACGAACTCACCGTCCACACCCCCGACCTCGACGACGTGTTCTTCGCCCTCACCGGCACCACCACCGTCCCCACCCAGTCCAAGGAGACAGTCCGATGAGCACCCTCTCCCTCGCCGTCCGCGACTCCTCCACGATGCTGCGCCGCAACCTCCTGCACGCGCGCCGCTACCCGTCGCTCACCCTGAACCTGCTGCTCACGCCGGTCATGCTGCTGCTGCTCTTCGTCTACATCTTCGGCGACACCATGAGCGCGGGCATCGGCGGCGGCGGCCGCTCCGCGTACATCGCGTACATCGTTCCGGGCCTCCTGCTGATGACCATCGGCAGCACCACGATCGGGACCGCGGTGTCCGTCTCCACGGACATGTCGGAGGGCATCATCGCCCGCTTCCGCACAATGGCCATCCACCGCCCTTCGGTTCTCGTCGGACACGTCGTCGGCAGCGTGCTGCAGTGCGTGATGAGCGTGGTCCTCGTCGGCGCCGTCGGCGTGGCCATCGGCTTCCGCTCCACGAACGCCACCGTCCTGGAATGGTTCGCAGCATTCGGACTGCTCGTCCTCTTCGCCCTCGCCCTCACCTGGATCGCGGTCGGCATGGGCCTGATCAGCCCGAACGCGGAGGCCGCCAGCAACAACGCGATGCCGCTGATCTTCCTGCCGCTGATCTCCAGCGCCTTCGTCCCGGTCCACTCCATGCCGGGCTGGTTCCAGCCGATCGCCGAGTACCAGCCCTTCACCCCGGCCATCGAAACCCTGCGCGGCCTCCTGCTCGGCACCGAGATCGGCCACAACGGCTGGCTGGCCGTGGCCTGGTGCCTGGGCCTCACGGTCCTCGGCTACTTCTGGTCGACTGCGAAGTTCAACGCCGACGCGAAGTAACCGCCGTGACCCCGCGGGTCCACCTCCCGCAACGCGTCCGCCCGCCGGCGGCGTACACCGACACCACGTCGAGGTACGCCGCCGGTTTCGTGTGCGGGGAGGGGTCCGGTCCGGGCAGTCGTGGTGAATCAGGCCTCAGGCGGGTAGCACGCCCCGCAGTGCACGTTTCGGGGTGCACGGGTTTCCGGGTCGACCATGATGGTCACTCCCAGCCCGTGAGGGCAGACGCGCCGGGGCCGCTTGCCGGGCCGGCGCTCGACCCGGTTCGCGCTCCAGCTCGCCACCATGCTGCTGAACCGGGGATCAACCCACAGTCCCCGCCCCGCCTCTCCGTCTTCGCTCACCGCAACTCCTTCCTCGCGGAACGTAGTCGACTGTAGAGGCGCGGAAGCGGTTCAGGCGACTGGCGGGGCAGCACAACCCGACCCGCCCTCGGTGCACTCGCTGTGCATGCAGTCCCCGGCGTGAATCTCCGTGTCCGCCAGCGGTCCCCACAGGTACGCGTCCGGCTCGTACCCGGCGTCCCGGATCGCCTCCATCGTGCGGTCGAGTGTGTCGGCGTCGCGGCGCAGCGTCTTGGGACCCTCGGGGCGGTGGTCAACGAAGCGGCCGAGTCCCGAACACAGCTCGCGGTACATGGCCGTGTGGAGGATGAGCGCGTGCCAGCCCATGTCGACGAGCTTGGAGGGGCGCAGGTGGCGTCCCGAGGACCGGCATGCCGCGGCGGTGAATTTCAGTGCCTCGTCGACGATCCGGATGGCGAGGGACTCGTCGACGCCGTCGTTCTCGCGCTGTACGAGGTGCACCGCGCGGCTGAAGCCGTCGGCGGACAGCAGGTGACGTGCGGACGCTGCCAGGGTGGGGGTAGCCATCTCGTTCCCTTCGTTCAGTGGGTGGGCGCCGAAGGCGATCGCGCCGAGGACGACAGTCACGGTCACGGTCACGACGTGCAGAAACTGCAGGCGTCAGTCGTTCACTGGCCGGCTGCCGCGATGTTGCTGACGGCAGTCGAAATCTCACGGCCGTTGGCTCCACGGATGTAGGCCAGTTCGACCCAGCGCTCGATGGCCGTCGCGGACACGTTCTCGTTGACCACGGCCATCAGCTCGCCCTCGATGCCAGACGCGATGTCGCGTACGTGACGTCTCAGCAGGGGGTGCGGTACGTACTCGTACGCCTCAGGCATCAGCCAGATCCTCGACGTTGCCGATGAAGCGCTCCCAGCCGACGAGTGCACGGTTGAGGAGATCGGCGCTGGGCTCGCGTACGGCGAGCAGGCCGGGGATCAGGTAGTCCGGGGTGTCGATGGACAGTACGCCGTGGGCGTCCGGGCATCGAATCGTACGGTCGGCCACGGGGACACTCCCTACCGTCGTCAGCGGGTGGAGACACCAGCCTGACGGCCCGGGAAGCCAAGAACGCTCACAGTTTTGTGAGTGCTACAGCCCTGCCCAGCGGGCCATTCCGCCCAGACTGTCGGGGGCCCGCCGCGACATGTGCACCAGGCCGCGGATCGTGGCCCGGGTGCCCGCCAGATGGCGAGTCTGTTCCGGCGCCACTTGCCGCGCCTGTGCCAAGTACTTCAGCGACGTCTTCGGAGAGCCTGCCTCCATCTCCACCAGTGCCCGGTCCACCAGGTAGCGGGCGCGCCGCGACGTCAGCATCGACTGCGGCAGCGTCAGTGACCGCGCCTGGCCGAGAGCCTCGTCGAAGCTGCGCATCGCGATCGAAGCGCCGAGCTGGTGCAGCTCGACGTTGAACCGCCCGAAGCTGAGCCAGTGCACATCGCCGGCCTCACCGCCGACGCGGTCCGCGAGCTCCCGGGCGGCGGCGAGGTGCGTTGCCACTGCCGCAGCGTCCTCGTTCTTCGCGGCCACCGTGGCCAGGCCGAGATGGAGTTGCCCGGTGACCGCGAGCGCTTCCCTGCTCGTCTCCCCGGCCAGGAGGCGCTGCCCCGACGTGATCAGCGGCGCGCTCATCGCGCACCGCCACAAGGTGGCGCGCTTGTACCGCTGTACCGACTCGATGCACGGATCCGACGCCCGGACCGCGGCCCAGCCCATCCGGTCCAGAGCGACGCGGGCGAGGTCCGGGTAGTCCAACTTCAGCGCCACGTCGTGGGCGGTCCGGTACGCCGAGGCGAGGGCCCGCCACATCTCCGTCGACGGCTCCGTCCATACGGTGTGGGTCAGTTCCACTATCAGGGTGGGCAGAGCCTTCGCCGCCGCGCGCAGATGGGCGGCCCGCACCTGCCGGCACAAGGCGTCCGCCCGGGCGATCAGCTCCGGTGCCGGCCGGACCGCTGTGAGATCGGGGTGCGGTCCAAGGTCGTACCGGTCGAGGGCTTCCCGGATCGGTGCGACGAGCACGTGCAGCCGCTCAGGGGGCAGCGGTGTCACGGCGGGCTGTCCCGTCAGCTTGGACGTCTCCACCCCGAGCTCCTGCGCCACAGCCGCCACGAAGCCGGGAGTCGCGGGGCGCGGCGCACTCGACCTGGTTGAGGAGGCTGAGGCTGTACGGGATCCGGTCGGCCAGCTCGCGTTGCGTCAGCCGCTTCAAGCGCCGCTGTTCCCGGATCCGGGAACCGGTGTGGTCATCGTCAGGTAGAGGCATACCGGTCTCCGTCCAAGACTCGTCATCAAGGACGGTATCCGCGCTGCGGATGCGCCGGGTGCGCGTTCACCCCGACTCCACACGGATCGGGGACGACTGCATAGGCTCGGGCGCCATGACGACGAGGACTCTCTACCTGCTCTGTTCGGCCGCCCCGCCCGTCTTCGAGATCGCCGGTGTGGTGGAGGAGGCGCAGCGCCGCGGCTGGGACGTGTGCCTCGGTCTGACGCCCGCGGCCGCCGACTGGCTGGAGGACGGCCTGCCCGGGCTGGCTGCTCTGACGGGCCATCCGGTCCGTACGCGGTACAAGCGGCCAGGCGGTCCCGACGTGTGGCCGGCCGCGGACGCGGTGCTCGTCGCCCCCGCGACGACGAACACGATCAACCGGTGGGCGCTGGGCATCACCGACACGTGGCTCGTGGGGTTCGTCGCAGAGGCGATCGGCAAGGGCATCCCCATGGCGGTGATGCCGTGCGTGAACTCGGCGTACGCACAGCACCCGCAACTGCCGCTGTCGCTTGAGACCCTCCGGACGGCCGGGGTCCGGGTGCTGTACGGACCG
This sequence comes from Streptomyces sp. NBC_01351, assembly GCF_036237315.1. GTDB lineage: Bacteria > Actinomycetota > Actinomycetes > Streptomycetales > Streptomycetaceae > Streptomyces. The sequence goes on from NZ_CP108358.1 coordinate 123,978, forward strand.
GGAGGATTCGAGCCGAACCAGCCCGGGGAGAAGCGGCCGTACCCATGGAGTGCCGCGTTGGACACCGTGGACGGCTTTGCGCCGGCGGGCGAGGCCTAGAACGCGCGAAGGCGCCGCCCGCGCAGGAGCGTTACGGGTTCCCAGCCGGTCAGCTTCCGGTCCCGCAGGAACAGGTCGTCGGACTGCGGCAGCGGGGTGCCGCCCCGCAGCCGCGGTGACGACTGTGTACATCGCGTCAGCCGGTTACCCGCCGCAGAGGAACAACCACGCGTCGGCCGGTGGCCTTCGTACCCAGACGGAAGAACTTCACCTGGCCCTCCTTGTGCGTGAACTCCACCCACCCTTCCGCCTCCAGCTCGCGCCGGGTTCGGGAGAAGTGTGAGGCGGGAACGCCGACGATCTCAGCCAGCTCGGCGGCCGTCATCTCCACGGAGTGGTCCATCCCGCCGAAGATCGCGTAGGTCATCAGCAGGTTCTGCTTGAGATGCGACAGTCCGCTTATCCGCAGACGCAGAGCTTCGAGCTCGGGGTACGGGCTTTGGCGTGACATGGCGTTTGTCCTTCGGTGCTGCGTCGGGTCTCCCCGGGAGAGTCGGCAGGTGATAGGCGTCAGCCAGTTCCGACTGCGCTTCGCCGGTGAGGCTGGACACTATGTGGGGGCTGGCCCGGTATCTGATCGTGCGACCCACTGTCTCGGCGACGAGGAAGATCTTGTTCTCAGCCAGCTTCTTCGCGATCCTCCTCGTTCCCTGCGGCGTCAGCCCAAGGTACGCGGCGGTCTCCACGGCCGTGGCTCCACCCTGCTCGTACGTCTGGATGGCGCAGTAGAAGAACACCCGGAAGTCGTCGCCGGTCAGGCCGGAGTCCTTGCTCAGCATCGCCATCACCCGAGCAAAGGAGAACTGCCCGAACCGGCCGCCGAGGTTGTACGAGCGGCGCGAAGGTTCGTCTTCCCACAGCACGTACTGTTCACCGGTCTGCGTGTTGGTCAGCCCCCTGCGGGTGCTGCGCGGATTCCTCGGCAACTTCCGACCCCCGACTCTGCGATCCGAACCCTTAAACATTACCGCAGACGTCATGTCGTCAGTGGTAACTGAACGAATCCTACGGTTCCCTCACGTACCACTGATGACATGACCACACACGCCATGTAATGGCATCCTAGGATGCCGATATAGGCATCGCAGGATGCCTATCCGAATCGAATATTCGCAGGTCAACGCCCTGCGGGGGCTGCGCGCTCTAAGGGCATCTTCAGGAACGCCAACACCTGTCGACCCATGCCACCCACACCTCAAGCTTCAGCAGCAAGGATCATGCAACGGCATGCCCCTGCGCGTGCCTCCGTCGTGGGCTGAGGTTCGCGGGGTCCCGGCCCCGCACGCGGACAGGGGCTTCCCCCAGGTTGGCGGACGCTGCTCGCCCCATCGCTCCGCGACGGCGCTCCCAGGTGGGTCCACCGCCCGGCAGCCATCAGGGCTCGCCGCCGGGGCCGGGGAGCGCGAGCAATCGATGGAGTGGCTGATACCGGGGTCGGCTGATGCCCACATGGCCGCCGGTGCCCGCATGACCGGCATCGTCGGGGCTCGCTTTCTGTGGTTGCCGTTCCGACGTGGTGCGTGGCGATCCCCGTGCTGCGCGCGGCGGCAGGCCGACCCCGCAGGTAGGGGGGTGACAGCTGATCGTTTCTTCTTACCCCGCCCGGGTGACGCATCGTGTCCGCCGCCGCCATGCCGGGCAGGCGCCCTCCCGACGGACACGACGCGACACAGGAGGAGGGTCTATGGCGACGGTCGAGAACAGGACCAACGGCGAGACGGCATTTCACGGGGTGTCCACCGGTGACACCACCGCCGTCCACGGCCAGGGCGGAGCCGTCGGTGTCCGGGGGGACGGCAGCACGTGGCACGGGGTCGTCGGTATCAGTGCGAGCGCGATGGCCGCAGGGGTGTCCGGCAGCAACACCGACGGCGGGCCCGGTGTGATCGGTGAGAGCAGCAACTGGATGGGGGTGTACGGGAAGACCGACAGCACGACCGGCGGGGCCGGCGTGATGGGCGAGGGGGTCGCGGGCGGTCCCGGGGTGATCGGGAAGAGCCTGCACTGGCACGGCGTGTACGGAGAGACCAGCTCCCCGGCCGCCACGGGCGCCGCCGCGGTCTGGGGCGAGAACAAGGCCGACGGCTCGGGGGTCGTCGGTCAGAGCCTCAACGGTGTGGGCGTGTTCGGCACGAGCAAGCACGGTCCCGCCGGAGTCTTCCAGGGGAAGGTGGCCGTCAACGGCGACCTCGAAGTCACCGGGGACATCCGGCTCGTCGGCGGCGACCTCGCCGAGCTCTTCGAGACCCGGCCCGCGGCGCAGGGCTGTGAGCCGGGGACGCTCATGTGCCTCGACGACGACGGCCGGATCACTCCCAGCGAGCGCGCCTACGACACGAGGGCGATCGGGATCGTCGCCGGAGCCGGCTCCTACCGGCCGGGGCTCGTCCTCGACTCCCGGTGCGGGGAGGACGCCCGGCCCATCGCCATGGTCGGCAAGACGTACTGCCGGGTCGACGCCTCGTTCGGGGCGATCGCGGTGGGCGACCTCCTCACCTCCTCCCCCACTCCCGGACACGCGATGAAGGCCTCCGACACGTCACGGGCCCTGGGCGCCGTGGTCGGCAAGGCGCTGGCCCCGATGGCGGACGGCGCGGGGCTGCTGCCCGTCGTCGTGACGCTGCAGTAGGGGAGGGCGGGTTCATGTCGCGCAAGCCGCCCACGATCACCGTCCAGTACCTCAAGGGCGACGGATCGCTGCACCTGGAATGGGATCTCGACCGGTTCTTCCCGGACCCCGAGGACCCCGACGAGGTCTGGATCGAGTTGCCCGCCGGTCCCGTCACCGGCCCCATGGACGGTCGCGAGGTACGGGAGATCGACCTGCCCGCGTCCACGGTCCAGCCGTACGCCGGCACCGTGCTGGGCGGCTCCGTGGTCTTCAAGTGGACCGGCCCGCCGGACGATGTGCAGGGCAGCGCCTTCGCCATCGCGCTCCCGGGCGGCGGGAGCCCCGCGCCTCCCGCCCAGGTCCCCTTCGTGCCGCAGCTGCAGGTCCTCGCCCGGGAACCGAAGACCCTGCGGAACGAGAACCGGATCACCATCGGCTGGGCCTCGTACTCCTACAACAAGGGCAACATCTTCTGGGGGCCGGCGGACCAGCCCCGGCTCCACACCCACAACATCGACCCGCACGGTGCGAAGTACTCGGGAACGTTCACCACTGACCGGCCGCTGCGGCCCCGTACCGCGTACAGGTTCACCGTGCAGGTCACCAACGGCTTCGAACACCGGACCGTCGAAGCCGAGATCACGGCGACCAGTGCCGCGAACCACATCTCGGTACGCCAGTTCCTCCGCGAGAGCGGAGTCCCCACCCCAACGGGGCTCCGTGGCGCCCTTCGCGGCGCGCGCAGCCTGCGAGCCTCGATGGGCTGACGGCCACGACGCCGAGCACCCGGTGGGCGGGCGGGCTCTCCGGCTGCCTGCCTGCCTGCCCGCCGGGACGGGGCGTCAGACGACGGAGAGCCGGTCCACCAGCAGTTCCACCCTCTGCTCGGTGTGCTCCGGCGGCAGTCGTCCGGCCCGGGTCAGGGTGGCCTGCCCGTGCAGGGCCGCCCAGAACGTCTCGGTGAACAGCCCCGGGTGGACGCCGTCCCCGGCGACCTCGCCGAGGCTCTCCAGCAGCGCGGCGAAGGCGTCCTTGAGAGGTTCCGGGGTGTCCTCCTGCGCGAACGCCAGACCGCCGTCGAGCTGGAACATGGCCTCGTAGACCGCCGGGTTGCGTACGGCGAAGTCGAGGTAGGCGTGGGCGAGGGCGTACACCCGCTCGCGCGGGCCGTCCGCGGCGGCGGTCGCGGCGCGCACCGCCGCGGCCATCTCCGCGGCGCCCTCCAGGGCGACGGCGCCGATGATCTCCCGTTTGCCGCGGAAGTGGCTGTAGAGGACGGGCTGGCTGTATTCGATGCGCTCGGCGAGCTTGCGGGTGGTGACCGCGTCCCAGCCCTGATGCTCGGCGAGTTCGCGGGCCGTCGCCACGATGAGTCGTTCGCGCTCCGCCCGTTCGCGCTGCTTGCGTTCCTGTACCGACATGATTCGATCCTAGCATCGCTAGACAAGCGAGCGGCAGTAGTACTAGCGTTGCCTCATCACCTAGCGGCGCTAGATACCAGAGGGGTCGTCATGCTCAACGCACTCGAGGTCGTCACCACCGTGGTCGTCGGCGTGATGGTGGGGGTGGAGTTCTCCGTCGCCTTCATCATGAGCCGGATCCTCAACGCACTCCCGGAGGACAGCGGCCAACTCGGCCATGCCCACGGGGGCCGGATGCTCGGCGCCGTGATGCCGGTCTGGTACATCGGCTCGCTCGTCCTCGTCGTGGCCTGGGCCATCGCCGGATGGCACCAGCACGGCACCGGCCTCGTCGTCACCGCCGGCGCACTGCTGATGCTCAGCGTGGTCATGTCGGTCCTGCTGCTCGTCCCGATCAACAACCTGAACAAGACGTGGACCCCTGAGACCCGGCCCGCCGACTGGAAGCAGCAGTTGCACCGCTGGGAACGCTTCCACTACGTCCGCGTCGCCGTGATCATCGCCGCCTTCACCCTGCTGGTCGCCGCCCTCGCCTGAGCCACACGACTCGGCAAGCTCCACGAAGTTCACCAAGCTGACGAAGACTCGCAAGGAGAAGAACCATGTCGCTGAAGAAGATCAACACCGTCCTGGCCGCCACCTTCATCCTCTTCATCCTCTGGTTCGGGACGGGGTACATCCTGAGCCCGGAGACGACGGCGCCGGGCTACGGCCTGCCGAGCTGGCCGTCCGGCGACGGCGGCGGCTTCCTGGTCATCAAGGGAATCCGCGACGTCGTCCTGGCCCTGGTCCTGGGCATCCTGCTGGTGACGGGCCACCGCCGGGCGCTGGGCTGGGCGCTGCTGGTGGAGGCCTTCGCCGCGTACGGCGACATGGCCAACGTGCTGGCCCACCACGGCTCCGTGGCCACCGCGCTCCTGGTCCACGGCCTGACCGCGACGCTGATGGTGGTCAACGGCCTGCTGATCATGCGCGAGACCCGCAAGGTCGCGGCCGCTCCGGCGATGCCCACCCTGCAGCCCGCCCCGCAGCCCGCCTGATCCCATCGGTGTCCCGGGCACCCGAGATCAATAGCGCCGGAACCCCAGGATGCCCGCGAGCGATACGGCGAAGCCACAGTGGGCGACGACCAGGAAGCCCCATTCCAGGGCCCTCATGCGCCAGTTGCTCCGGGCCAGGAGGCGCCACTCGTACGCCAGGAACCCGACGGCGACGACGAACAGCGGAGCCCAGAGCAGAGCCCACCAGGACCAGACGCCGCCGAAGCGGAGCACGGCGGAGACCACGGCGAAGAGCAGCATCGCCAAAGACCATCCCGGTTTCTGCTTCTGCTCTCTGGGGTGCGAAGGCCGGCTCACGTCTCATGTCCTCTCGTGTTGCGGGCGGGAGACGGAGCAAAGGGGCGCGACCGCGCCAACTCCCCCCGAGACGTACGGTCTTGCGAAAAGGTAGCCCGACTCCGCTGCCGATCGATCGACGAGCACAATGATCAAGCCATGGGCGACACGCCACGGAGCCCTTTGCTTCGCATCTGTTGGCGCCCACCAGGCCAGAAACAGGGATCGAACAGGGGTCGGGCCTCAGACCCGCCTCACCAGCAGCGCGCTGTGCGTGCCGCCGAAGCCGCTGCCCACCGTGAGGGCCGTCGAGATGCGCTGCTCGCGGGCCGTGACCGGGGTGTAGTCGAGGTCGCAGACCGGGTCCGGCTCGTACAGGTTCGCCGTCGGCGGGACCACGCCGTGTTCGACGGCCAGCAGGCAGGCGGCCACCGCCAGGGCGCCGAGTGCGCCCAGGGAGTAGCCGATCATCGAGGCGACCGCGCTGACCGGTACCTCGTGCGCGTGGGTGCCCAGGGCGCGCTTGAGGGCGGCCGTCTCGTGTACGTCGCCGGTGCGGGTGCCCGAGCCGTGCGCGGCTACGTGGTCCACGGCGCCGGGGTCCAGGCGGGCCTCGTTCAGCGCGGCGCGGACGGCCTCCGCGAGGTCGGCGCCGCCGGTGCGCAGGGCGGTCATGTGGAAGGCGCTGCTGCGGGAGCCGAACCCGGCGATCTCGCCGTACACATGGGCTCCGCGGCGTCGCGCGTGTTCGAGTTCCTCCACGACGAGGAGGGCCGCGCCCTCGCCCAGTACGAACCCGTCACGGGTGCGGTCGAAGGGGCGGGCGGCCCCCGCCGGGTCGTCGTTGCGGTGGTGGGAGGCGATGCGTACGGCGTCGAAGGAGGCCAGCGTCATCGGGGAGATGGGCGCCTCGCTGGCCCCGGCGAGCATCACGTCGGCGGTGCCCTCGCGGATCAGGTCGACGGCGTGCCCGATGGCGTCGAGGCCCGAGGTGCAGCCGCTGGACAGGAGCGACACCGGGCCCTGGGCGCCGGCGGTACGGGCGACCTCGGCCGCCATCGAGGAGGGGACGAAGTAGTCGTACAGCCGCTCCGCCGAACGGACCGGGGCGCGGCCGGCAAGAGTGCCTGTGGCCGCCGTCGCGAACTCGCGGTCGAGGGAGCTCGCGCAGCCGAGCGCGCTGCCCAGGCACACCCCGCGGCGCAGCGGATCCGCCGCCCCGGTCACCCCGGTGAGCCCACTGTCGGCCAGTGCCTCCCGCGCCCCCGCCACCGCGAACTGCGCCACCCGGTCGAGCCGGAGGGCCTCGGTGAGGCTGAGCCCGCGGGCCAGCTCGTCGAACTCGGCCTCCGCGGCCACCTGCGAGCGGAACCCGGAGGGGTCGAAGCGGGTCAGCGCCCCCGTGGCGGTGCGCCCGGAGGTGAGCAGGTCCCAGTACCCCCGCACCCCGGTCCCGCCCGGGGCCACGACGCCCAGACCGGTGACGACGGCCCGCCTCACCGGCGCCTCACCCCGGCCCCGGCAGGCCCGGCCGCCGCAGGCACGGCCCCCGCAGGCCCGGTCGCCGCCAGCCTCTCCACGACCCGTGCGGCCCGCCCGATCAGGCGCGGCAGGGCCCGGTCGCGTACGAAGAAGTGCCCGCCGGGCAGGGTCCGGTGGGCGAACGGGCCGGTGGTCCAGCGGGCCCAGCCCGCCACGACCTCGGGGGTGACCAGGGGGTCCTCGCGCCCCGCGACCGCCAGGATCGGCACCGGGAGCGGACGGGGAGCCGCGGTACGACCGGCGGCGGCCGTGCGCAGCGCTCCCGCGAGCCGGAGGTCGTCGCGCAGGACCGGGAAGACCATGCGGTGCCAGACGTCGCCGGGTTCGGTGCCGGCGGGCACCGCGTCGAAGGTGTCGAGGAGCCGCAGGAGGGCGGTGTCGGGCAGGTCGGCGGAGGCGGCGAGCGCGGCGGGCCCGTCGGGCGGGGGCGCGGCGCCGATGGCGAGCAGGGCGGGCAGCGGCAGTCCGCGTTCGTGCAGGTGGCGGGTGAGGGCGTGGGCGACCATGCCGCCGAGGCTGTGTCCGTACAGCACGTACGGTTCGGACGGCAAGGACGGTTCCTGCGCCCGCGCGAGCGATTCCACCAGCGGGGCGAGGTCCTCCAGCAAGGCGGCCGGGTCGGTCACCCGTGCCTCGCCGCGACGTGCGTCCCGCCCGGGCAGCAGCCACGCGTCGGGCTCCACGCCCGGTCCGATCAGCTTCGGCCAGAGGTGGAAGGCCGAGACACCGGCCCCCGCGTGCGCGAAGCACCACACCCGTACGCCCATGCTCGTGCCCTTCCCGTGTCGGTCGGGCCGCTCAGGCCGCGTACAGGTTGAAGGTCGAGCCTCCCCGCGGTCCGGCGACCACGTCAAGGGCCGGGTCGACCGCGAGCATCGCGTGGTGCAGCCGCTGGAGCTGGGGCGAGGGTTCCACGCCGAGGTCCTCGATCAGCCGTGCCCGCATTCTGCGGTAGATGTCGAGGGCGGTTGCCTGGCGGCCCGAGCGGTAGAAGGCCACCATCGCCTGCGAGTGCAGTCCCTCGTGCTGCGGATGGCGGGCGATCAGGTCCTTGAGCTCGGCGAGGAGTTCGGTGTGCCGGCCGAGGCGCAGGTCTGCGTCGATGCGCCGCTCGGTGGTGACGATCCGGCTCTCCTCCAGGCGCATGACCTCGATCTCCAGGATCGGCCCGACCCGTACGTCGACCAGGGCGTTGCCCTGCCACAGCGAGAGGGCCCGGCGCAGCATCGTGGCCGCGGAGTTGTCGTCCCCCTGCTCGAAGGCGCTCTGGCCGCGCGTCACCAGCTGCTCGTACTCGTGGACGTCGACGGATTCCGGGGATATCTGCAGGAGGTAGCCGCCGTGACGGGTGGCGAGCACCTCCTTGGCATTGCCCGGGGCCCCCGGTCCCATGGCGGTGCCGAGGCGTCGGCGCAGCTGGAGTATGTACGTCTGGAGGGTGGTGAGTGCACTGTGTGGCAGCTGCGTCCCCCATATTTCTTCCATCAGTGTCGGGACCGGCATGACCCGGCCGGGGTAGAGCGCGAGCAGGGCCAGGATCTGGCGCGGCTTTCGGGCGGTCGGAACAATCGAGCCCCCGTTGACCTCGGCACTCAACGGACCCAGAACCTGAATCTGCATGGTCTCCTCCGTCACTTTCGTCGAGTTCCCCTCGATTTCCAGCCTTGACCCGTGCACGGTAGCGGGCCTCCGCGAATAACCTCCGGAAGCTTGAGCAGCCGTCGAGTGCGCTTCCAATTCGCCTACTGTTATCGGGAGTTGCTGCTGACGGAGGGCGTATGCGGAAGGGCGGGCAACGCATTTCCCCATTGCCATCCGCCCTTCGACCGACGCTTGAATTCCCCTGGAACGGGGGGCGGTTTCAGGTCAACCGCAGGACGCGTGGCGCGGGGCGGGCCCACGGGAATCCCTGCCTCAGGTGCACGGCCTGCGGGCCGACCTCCTGCAGGCCGGTCACCGACGGTTCGATGCGGACGGCGACCGCGGCGAGCATCTCCGGCACCGGCTCGAACTCCAGGAAGTGCCAGCGGTCCTTCCCGCCTTCTCCGTCCACGCCACCCTCGCCGTCCACGGTGAGGGTGAGCGTGCCGCGCTCGTCGGATCGCCTGAAGGTGTACGTGGACAGGGGCGCGGCCGGGCCGGACGCAGCGGGCCCCTGCGCCGCCGGCCCCTGCGCGCCGCCGGGTGCGCACGCCTTCGCGTACGCCTGCCTGAGCGTCCACAGCCGCAGCGCGCGCCGGGTGCGCGAACGCCCCGCGGGCACCTCGGCGATCCACTCCCGCTCCGCCCGCGGGAATCCCTCGACGATGCTCTCCAGGGCCGCCGCACTCCGGCCGAGGTGCTCCAGGTCCACGCCGATGCGGTGGCCCCGGGCCACGCCGACGAGGGTGTGGCCGTGCGTGCGGGCCAGGTTGAAGTCGAGCGCGCCGCCCCCGCGCGGCAGTCCTCCCGGCGGCGGCTGGAGGTGGGGCCGGCCGTGCGGGGAGCGTCGTAGGACGGCCTCCGCCTCGGGGATCCCGGTCTCCAGGGCCAGCACCCGGCGCAGCAGGGTGTGGGCCACGAGGTACTGGCGCCGGTCGCGTTCGAAGAGGAAGCGGGAGGCGGTCTCCCGCTCGTGCTCGTCGAGCCAGTGGGCGGCGAGGGTCGCGGAGACCGCCGGGGCGAGGTCCGCGTCGGGGCAGAACCAGAGACTGACGCTCACCGGCCGGCGCTCACCGCGCCGGCAGCCACAGCGCGCTGCGCAGCAGGGCGGACGGCGGGATCGGTACGGATACGGCCCCGGCGCCGGGTGCCGCCTCCAGCGCGGCCCAGTCCACGTCCACCCCGGCCAGCCACAGGTCGCGCAGCTGCCCGAGCCGGCCGCCGTGCCAGAGGGCGGCGAGGTAGCCGGCGGTCTCGGGCGCCCGGCCCAGCCCCATCGGGTCCCGGTGCCCGCCGCGCAGGTCCGCACACGGTGCTTCGGACTCCTCCAGGACCCGTACGAGCTCCTCCACGCCGTGCACGACGAAGGCGAGCCGGCAGTCCATGGCCGCGCGCCCGGTGCGCAGTCCGCGGGCCACCGCCGCGAGCCCGGGCACCTCGTACCCCGCTCGCAGCCACTCCCCCAGCCGCCGCGCCGTGGCCTGCGCGTGGGCCGGGGTCGGGCCGGACACCAGCACCAGTTCCCCGCGTCCGGCCGCGCGGTCGCGGGCCTGCGGCGCCTGGTCCGGGTGCTCCCCCGCGTACTCCTCCAGCACCACCTGGGCGTCCACTCCGCCGGCGCCGCGCAGGCCCACGACCGCGCGGCGGGGCACGGACGGGGCCAGGCGGTTCGAGGGGTCCGCCGCAGCCGAGGCAGCCGACGCGCCCGCCGCGTCCGCCGCGTCCGACGGCTCGGGGCGGTTCCACGGTGCGGCGACCTCGCGGCCCGGGGCGGGTACCAGGACTCCGTGGCGGAGCTGGAGGACGGCCCGGGTGAGCAGCGCCAGTCCGGTGGCCGGGCCGCACTCCCCGACCGAGGGCCGCGCGCACGGTGCCGTTTCCCGCAGGTCCGTTGCGCGCAGGGCCGTTTCCCGCAGGGCCGTTTCCGCCTCGCTGCCGGCCCCGGCCCGCGCGAGGGCCGCCGCGAGCGCCACCCCGTCGCGCGCGTGCGACGCCGCGCTGCCGCGTACGACGGCGTGCACGGTGTCGCCGTCCGCGAGGGCCCGGTCGAGCGGCTTCAGCAGCAGCGCCCCCACGCCCTCGCCCGCCGCGCCCGCGCCGCCCGCGCCGGGCCGCCGGCTCCAGGGGTGCAGCAGCAGGTGGACGCCCCCGACCAGGGCGGCCGCGCACTCCCCTCGTTCCAGGGAGGCGAGCGCGAGGTGCACGGCGGTCGGCACCGAGGCCTCGGCGGTGTCCACGCACTGGCTGGGCCCCGTCAGGCCGAGCACCCGGGAGACTCCGTTGGCGATGTCCCAGTGACCGCCGCGCGAGGCCGCGCCCGCCTCGGCGGCGAGCATCGGCCAGTCGCCGGCTCCCGCGCCGACGAACACCCCGACGTTGCGCGGGGTTCCGTCCGGGGCGCGCAGTGCGTCGAGCCGGCTGCCGGTGCATCCGCCGTCCTCGAAGGCCTCCCAGGCCGTCTCCAGCAGCAGGCGCTCCCGGGGGTCGGTCAGGGCGGCCTCCTGCGGGTCGAGCCCGAAGAACTCCGCGTCGAACTCCCCCACCCGCTCCAGGTAGTGGCCCGGTTCCGTACCGGGCCGGCCGGGCGGCGGCGCGGCGGCGGTGTCCCGGCCGGCACGGAGCAGGTGCCAGTACGCCGCCAGGTCGGGGGCCCCCGGATAGCGGCCGGCCATCCCGACGACGGCCACGGGGGCCGCCCGCCCGGGCAGCTCCCGCGCGGGCGGGGCGTACGGCGTGACCTGCGTGCCCGAAGTGACCGGCGCGACGGGCGCGACCGGCACGACCGAAGCAGCCGAAGTGACCGGCGTGGCCAGGTGGTCCGGGAGCCCGGGCGCGGCGGTGCCCAGGCCCGCGATGGACGGCGCCAGCAGCGCGACCGCCTGTCTCCGGTCCAGCGTCCCGTCCTTGAACCGGGTCAGGATCTCCCGCTCGTCCATCGCGCCCCCCGTCTCCCCGTCTCCCGTCAGACCTGGGCCCTGCGGGGCAACAGGAGGAGCGCCTCGGCCACGCTGAGCCGCCCGTCGTGCAGGGCGTCCAGCAACAGTTCGAGTTCGCGTACGGCCGGCGGCGTCGTCCGGGCCCCCGTCCGCTGCGCCACGAACGCCGCGAGCGCGTCGAGCGTCGGGTGGTCGTGCAGCACCACGGCCCGTTCGTTCAGGCCGAAGACGCGGTTGACGACGGCGACGAACTCGGCCCCGAGGAGCGAGTCCACCCCGAGCCGCGGGAACGGGGTGTCCGCGTCCACGTCCCAGCTGTCGCAGCACAGGATCGCGGTGAGCTGCTCGCGCAACACGTCCACGATCTCCATGCCGGGAACGCCGGGGACGCCGAGCACGGCGTGGCCTGCCTCGACAACGGGCCTGGCCTCAACAGCCTTACCGGCCACGGCCACGCCCCCCTCCGCCGACTCCGCCGCCCGTGCCACCTCCCGGGCGAAGGCCGCCGGCGTGGGGTGGTCGTACAGGTCGCCGGCGCACAGGCCGGTCCCGTACCGGGCGTTGAGCACGGCCAGGAACTCGGCGATCAGCAGCGAGTCGAGGCCGAGGAACTGGAAGGTCTGCTCGGGGTCGATCCTCTGCCGGTCGACCCGCAGTACGTCGCCGAGCACCCCGATGAGGTCGGGCAGCACGTCGGCGGCACGGGGCGGAGCGGAACGGTCGTTCGTCATCGGTGTCTCCTCATCGGTGACTCCTCATCCGTAACTCCTCATCCCTGACCCCTCCGAACCGGCGCCGATACGGGTCAGCCGGCGCTGCCCGGGAATCCGTGCGCGTACGTGGCCGCGGGCGCCCCCGTACGGAAGCCACCCGCCGCGCCCTCGGGTACGAGTCCGGGCAGCAGCAGGGTCCACAGCGCGGCCACCCTGCGCTGGAGTTCCGCGCCCGGCATTCCGGTGCCCGCCAGCACCTCGATCCCGCACACGGCCGCGGCGACGAGCGATTCGGCGCTCTCCCAGGAGCACCCTTCGCGCAGTTCGCCCGCGTCCCGGGCCTGGCGCAGCAGGCCGCAGGCCGCCGTGAGCCAGACGCGGTGGAAGTCGGTGACCCCCACCCCGGTGCCCGCGCACTCCTTGGTGATCCGGAAGCTGGCGGGCACGGCCGGCTCGTCGAGCAGGGCGTGGGCCAGCCAGTGCGTCGCGTCGACCAGGGCCTGCAGGGGAGAGAGCCCGGATCCGCGCAGCGCGCGCAGGGATTCGTCCAGCAGGGCGCAGCCCCGCTGCTGCACGGCCTCGGCGAGTTCGTCCTTGGAGGCGAAGTGGAAGTAGAGGGCGCCCTTGGTCACGCCGGCGGATGCGGCGATCCCGCCGAGCGTCGCGTGCGCGTAGCCGTGGCGGTGGAAGGCTTCGGCCCCGGCGTGGACGAGTTTGCGGCGGGTCCGCTCGGAGCGTTCCTGCACTGCGGCGCCGCCCGGTCCGGTGGTCCGGCTCCGCGGCCCTGCCGCGGTCCGGGCCGGCGTCCTGGCTGCGGTCATGGCCGGCGTCCTCGCGCGTGCGGCCATGTCAGCCCACGCGTACCAGACGTCCGCCGCCCGCCTCCGGCACCTCGGACGGGCCGTCGGGGCTCGCCATGAGGATGGAGCGCTGCAGGCGGCGCAGCGAAGTGGAGGGTTCGAGGCCCAGTTCCCGTACGAGGGTCGCGCGCAGCCGCTGGTAGACGTCGAGGGCCTCGCCGCGGCGGCCGGAGCGGTGCAGCGCGAGCATGAACTGGCCGTGCAGGTTCTCGTGGGTGCGGTACTGGCTCACGAGCACGGTGAGTTCGGCGAGCAGCTCGCGGTGGCGGCCGAGTCTCAGGTCCGCCTCGATGCGCTGGTCGAGGGCGCAGAGCCGGGTCTCCTCCAGCCGCCGGGTCTCCATGTCCAGCTGGATTCCGCCCTGTACGTCGGCGAAGGCGGGGCCGGACCACAGGGCCAGGGCTTCGCGCAGTTTGCGGGCCGCGCCGGGGAAGTCGCCGGCGTCCATGGCCCGGTAGCCCATTCCGGAGAGCCGCTCGAACTCCCGTATGTCGCTGACGCCGCCGCCGCTGTCGAGCAGGTAGCCGCCGGGCAGCGTGACCAGTACGTCCTTGGCCGTGCGCCGCTCGCCCGTGCCCGCGCCCCCGCACTCGTCCTCACCGGGCGGACGCTGCTCCAGAGCGGCCGCGATGAGGGTCCGCAGTTGCAGCACGTAGGTCTGTAAGGTCGTCCGGGCGCTGCGCGGCGGGGTGCCCGCCCACAGTTCCTCGATGAGCGCCGATACCGGGACGACCTGGTCGGCATGGAGCGCCAGGATCGCCAGTACCTGTCGCGGCTTGGGGGCGGTCGGCGTAACGGAGATCCCCTGCTCCCGCACGGCCAGTGTGCCCAGTACTTCGATGTCCACGCCGTACTCCCCTGTCCTTGGATGAGCCGACTTCAGTTAAAAACAGGTCCCACGGTTTGTCAATACAAAACCGACCGTGCTGTTTTATATTCATGACCCACCTAACGAACCCTCAACCACCCCTCTGACCTGGGAATTTACTGTTCACACAAGAATGGACGGCCAACCCAGAGGGACTCCAGGGTCGCTCCAGAACGAACCGATACGGTTGAAAACGAACCGCCCGGTCTGCCCCGGCTACCGGGGGCGGGTCCCCCCGGCCTCCAGGTCCGCGAGCAGCTCCGCCGGCACGAGCGTCGGCAGCAGCAGCCGCCAGAACCGGGTGACCGTGGACGCCGAGAGCCACTCCGCGTCCCGGGCCCCGAGCACCTCGAACCCCACGGTCGCGGCCACGACGGCACCCCCCGCGTCCCCGGCCGCCACCTCCGGCCGCAACTCGCCCTCGGCATCGGCCCGTTTCAGCGTCTCCTCGACCCAGCGCCGCCACCGCTCGCGCAGATCGGCCTGCGAGGCACGGGACGCCTCACCGCTCAACTCGAAGCCGGCCCGCAGCACGACGTCGCCGCGCAGCGCCCCGGCGAGCCCGTGGGTGACGTCGACCAGGAGCTGTACGCGGGGAGCCCCGATCGGGAGCACGGCATCGGTGACGGCCAGCAGCCGACTCAGCGCCGCCGCCTCGACGGCGTCCGCCAGCGCGGCCTTGTTGGCGAAGTGGAAGTGCAGCGCCCCGTTGCTCACGCCGGCCAGCGAACTGATCGCGGCGAGCGACGCGACGGGGAACCCGTCGCGGTCGAAGATCTCGGCCGCGGACCGGATCAGGGTGTCACGCGTCCGCGCCGCGCGTTCCTGTTTGACCATGGACTGCTCCGTCACTGCGAGAGGTGCCGCACCCACGGAAGGCGGGCACGGCGAAGGTGCCGCGGAGCTGCGCGAGGGTGCGGTCCCGCTCGACGACCCACTCTAACAAACCGCCTGTGCGGTTTTTAGTCCCGTGGTCGCCACCTACCCGGCTCGACCGATGGGGAACCGTCGGCCGAAGGCATTCGGTCACCTTCGATGGCGATACTCGAGAACGACTCGCGCCCCGCTCGATGGGCCCGGCACCGAAATCGGGCCCATATGCCAGGGCTGAGGCGGGCCAGAAGGCGGGAGAAATTTGCCGACCAGGGGTGATGGATTACTTGGAGGAGATCACTCCACTTCATCCCAAAACGGATGGTCGAGTATCGCTAGAGATTAAACCGGGTGGTCTGTATCTTTCCGGCCCAGAGACACAACAGCCCTTCTCGCCAGCGCATGCAGCCAAGGGGGAGAAATGTCCGCGAGCACGTTTCGAGTCGAGCGCACCACGGTGAACGACGCCCCGGCCGGACACATCACGGCTCCCGTGTCCCAGCCGAACGGCTTCCGCTTCCCGTCTCTGACCGTCACCGTTCCCAAGGAGCTCGTCCATCGGGCCTCCGTCGCCGAGGTCGTTCTCACCGACTGGCAGCGCCTGGACGATGACCGCTTCCTCGTGACCGCGCAATGGCCCCGCGCCCACAGCTTCTTCACCCCGGTCGCGGACGGATACCACGACCCGCTCATCGTGTGCGAAACGGTGCGCCAGTTCTGCATCCTCCTCGGCCACGCCGAATTCGGGATCCCGCTCGGGCACCAGTTCGTCATGTGGGACCTCGACGTGGCCGTACGGCCCGAGCACCTGCTCGTGGGCTGGGCACCCGCCACTCTCGACATCGAGATCACCTGCACGGAGATCGAGCGCCGCGGCAAGAAGGTCTCGAAGCTCCGCTTCGAGTCGGTCTTATGGCGCGAGGGCAACATCGTCGCCACCGGAGGCGCGTCGTACTCCGCCATGGCGCCCACACTGTACCGACGGGTGCGCGGCGAGCACACCCTCGGCTCGGACTGGTACCAGCTCCCCCTCATCGGCCCCGCGGCGCCGCAGAGCGTCGGGCGTACGTCCCCCATGGACGTGGTCCTGTCTCCCACGGCCGAACCCCACCGCTGGCAGTTACGGGCGGACACCCGTCACCCCATCCTCTTCGAGCACGCGCTGGACCACGTTCCGGGCATGGTGCTGATGGAGGCCGCCCGACAGGCCACTGCCGCCGTCCTGAAGCGGTCCTCGTACCTCCCCCTCAGCATCTCCAGCGAGTTCAAGCGGTACACCGAACTGGACGCGCCCTGCATGATCGAGGCCCACCTGGTTCCCGGCTCGGCCCGCGACGGCGAGGAGACCGTCCTGGTCACCGCACATCAGGACGGCGCCCTCGTCTTCAATGCCACCGTGACCGCGGGGTCGCACGGCTGCTGACCGCGCGCACGACCGTCCTCGGCGTCGCGCCGACACCCCGCCCTCCTCCCTCTCGACGCAGCGGACGGCCCAGCAACTCGGCGAGCTGGGCCGTCCGCCGTCTGCCGACTCCAGTGACCGAGGTGACCAGGTGACGAGGATCATGTGAATTTCCGTTCCCTGATCAACAATTCGTCTGCCCGGAACCGGATCAAGACCACCACTCGCGGTAAGATACAAACTGGGCGGTTTTTTTACTGACCCCGAACTCGCAACCTGAGTAAGGGAGGAGCCGACGTGGCCGATCAGGTCCGAGCCATCCGCACACGGCAGACGATCCTGTCCGCGGCGGCCAAGGTCTTCGAGGACCACGGCTACCAGGCCGCGACGATCTCGCAGATCCTCACCGAAGCCGGGGTAACCAAGGGAGCCCTGTACTTCCACTTCCAGTCGAAGGACGACCTGGCCCAGGGAGTGCTCGCCGAGCAGGACCTGCGCCTCGTCCCACCGGCCCGGACGTCCAAGGTCCAGGAGCTCGTCGACGTGGCGATGCTGCACGCCCACCGCCTGGAGACCGACCCCATGGTGCGCGCCGGCGTCCGTCTGACGCTGGACCAGCAGGCACACGGTTTGGACCGCAGCGGACCCTTCGTACGATGGAGCGAGGCCCTTCAGCACCTGCTCCAGCAGGCCCGGGAGCAGGGTGCGCTGCTGCCCCATGTCGTCCCCGCCGAGACCGCCGACGTCATCGTGGGATCGTTCGCCGGCATCCAGCAGATGTCCCAGGCCATCTGCGACTACCGCGACCTGTCGAGCAGGGTCTCCGCACTGATGCGCCACTTGCTGCCCAGCGTGGTGGTGCCCTCCGTCCTCGCGTCGCTCGACCTCTCCGACGGCCGGGGAGCCACGGTCTACGTCGAGGCCCTGAAGGCGGTCGACGAGCTGGAACTGTCGAGCTCCGTCGGCTGAGCGGCAGCGCCCGTCCGACTCCCGGCGGCATCGTCGCTGCCGTCCTCGACGAGGTACCCGGACAGGACGTCGGGCAGGTCCGTCCCACCCGGCGTCCACGCGATGTAGCCGTCGGGCCGCACCAGGAGCGCGTCGTACGGCACTCCGGGCGCGGGCCGCGCACGCACCACGTGCAGCGTCCCCGCCCATGGGCGCGCCTCGTCCCGGTGGGCGTCGCCCTTCTCGCCCAGGAGCAGGAGCAGCGGACGGCCGTCCCGTAGGAGGCCGATCACATCGGTCTCGCCCGCCTCCGTGTGGAGCGGTGCGTTGCGCAGGAACGTTCCCGCTCCGGGCGAAGGACGGCCGGGGTGTGCCGGAAGCACCGTGTCCTGTGCACTGATCATGCCGCTGAGGTGCCCGTGGCCGTCGTCGGCGGCCAGTATTTCGGCGAACACCCCGCGCAGGGCGTCCGGTTCGAGGCCCGGCCGCATCAGGGCGAGCTGGGCCCGGGTGTTCTCGATGACCCGCCGGCCGGCCGGCCGGCGCTCCAGGTCGTAGGTGTCCAGCAGCTCCTCGCCCGCTCTGCCGTGCACGGCGAGCGCCAGCTTCCAGCCCAGGTTGAGGGCGTCCAGCACCCCGGTGCTCAGGCCCTGTCCACCGATGGGGAAGTGCACGTGCGCCGCGTCCCCCATCAGGAAGACCCGTTCCGCCCGGAAGGTCCGGGCGAGTCTGGTGACGTCGCTGAACCTGCTGAGCCAGCGCGGATCTTCCATCGCGACGTCGTGTCCGGCGATCCAGGACACCTCCCTCCGCAGGTCCTCCAGGGTGGGCGGCAGCTGCCGGTCGGCATGGGCGCCGGCGCAGTTGAGCGTCCTGATGTGCATCCCGCCCCCCGGGTCGCGCTTGGTCACGATCCAGCCCCGGTCCGTACGGAGCCACCCCTGGGACAGCACGTCCGGGTCCGTCAGTGTGACCGTGCCCATGAGCGAGGCGACCGTGGCCGGCCAGGTGTCGGAGGTGATGCCCGCCTGTTCGCGGACCGTACCGCGCGCCCCGTCCGCCCCCACCACGTACTGGGCGGCGCAGGTGACCGGCCCCTGCGGCCCCTCGGCGGTGACCCGCACCCCGTCCCGGTCCTGGACCGTTTCCGTCACCCGGTGCTCCCGCAGGATCCGGGCTCCCGCCGCCCGGGCCCGCCCCTCGAACAGCCGCTCCAGCTCGGCCTGGGGGCACTTGAGGATCGGCTGCGGTTCGGTCTCGGGAGCCGCGATGAGCAGGCCGGGCAGGCCTGCGAAGTGGAAGGGGCTGGCGCCGCCCCCGGGACCGGCGGACGGGGCCACGGGTCCCGCCAGGTGACCGCGCCTGACCAGGCTCTGCACCGCCCTGGCGTGCAGCGTGGTCGCTTTGGGCCGTTCGGAGACCCGGACCTGCGATTCGAGCAGGACGGTGTCCACTCCGTACGCGGCGAGCTCGGCGGCGACGAGCATGCCGACCGGGCCGCCGCCCACCACGATCACCTGCGCATGTAACCGACGTAACCCCTGCACAGCGGCGCCCCTCCCCGTTGGCCAGTCCCCATCCGGCAGCCGGAAATATACCGGGCAGCCCGTTTGTTTTCTAGCTTTCGGCGCCGCCGCGACAAGAGCAACTCCGCAACTCTCAGGCGGAGTTCGGACCGAACTCCGCCGACTCCCCCGACAGCAGCAGCTTCTTCTGCGGCTTGCCCATGGCGTTGCGCGGCACCGCCCCGACGAAGCGCACCTCGCGCGGGCGCTTGTGCACCGACAGGTGCGCGGCGACGAAGTCGGTGAGCTCCGCGCCGGTGACCCCCTCGGCGACGACGTAGGCGACGATCCGCTGTCCGAGGTCCGCGTCGGGCACGCCGACCACGGCCGCCTCGCGCACCTTGGGGTGGTCCAGCAGGGCGTTCTCGATCTCGCCCGCGCCGATCCGGTAGCCCCCGGACTTGATCATGTCGATGGAGGCGCGGCCCACGATCCGGTGCACGCCGTCCGCCTCGTCGACGGCCGCGATGTCTCCCGTACGGAACCAGCCGTCCTCGGTGTACGCGGCGGCGGTGGCCTCCGGCCGGCCGAGGTACCCGGAGAACAGGGTGGGCCCGGTCAGCTGGAGTTCCCCGATCTCCGCGCCCGGCTCGGCGGCGATCCGCGTGGCGATGCCGGGCAGCGGGGTGCCGACCGTCCCGGGCCGCACCTCGCCCCCCGCCCGCCCGCTCACCGTGATCAGGGTCTCGGTCATCCCGTAGCGCTCCACGGGGCGGTGTCCGGTCAGCCGCTCCAGGTCCCGGAAGACGGGCGCGGGCAGGGCGGCGCTGCCCGACACCAGGAGCCGGGCCCCGGACAGCGCGGCGGCGGCCTCCGGTGCGGCGGCGATACGGGACCACACGGTCGGCACCCCGAAGTACAGGCTGCCGCCGGCCGAGGCGTAGGCCTCGGGCGTCGGCCGCCCGGTGTGCACGAGGCGGCTGCCGGTGCGCAGGGCGCCGAGCACGCCGAGGACCAGCCCGTGCACGTGGAACAGCGGCAGCCCGTGCACCAGGGTGTCGTCGGCGCTCCACTGCCAGGCTCCGGCGAGCGCGTCGAGGTCGGCGGCGATGGCGGCGCCGCTGAGGACCACGCCCTTGGGCGGGCCGGTGGTCCCGGAGGTGTACAGGATCAGCGCGGGGTCCCCGGGCGCGGCGGGCTTCCCGGACCGGGCCGCCGAAGAGCGCCGGGCGAAGTCCACCTCGACCTCCGCGGCACCCGAGTCGCGCAGGATGTGCTCCCGCTCGTCGGTCCCCGCGTCGGGCGGCAGCGGTACGCAGGGCACCCCGGCGAGCAGCCCGCCGACCACCGCGGCGACGGTCTCCAGGGAGGGCGTGGCGGTCACCGCGAAGGCCGGGGCCCCCGCGACGTCCGCGGCCACCGCCCCGGCCGCGCCGAGCAGTTCCTCGTACGAAGCGGTGCGGCCGGCGACGGTGACGGCGTCCGCGCGGTCCCCGTACGCACCTTCGAGTGCGGTGAGCACGATAGTTCCCCTCTGTGGTGGTCCCGGCATCGAGACGGCTGCTCAAGACGCAGTGGACGGCTGCTCGAATCCTCCGCGCCTCAGGACGCCCGCCCCCGTATAGTCGCGGTGCCTTGACTAGTTGATGACCCGTTCCCGAAGAATCGATGACCGAGATCCTCCGAGGACGGACGAGCAGGGGGAGACAATATGGAGACCGCACGGCTGGCCTCGCTCATCGCCGCCACCGTCACCATGGGCCTGGTCAGCGGCCTGTTCTACGGCTTCTCCGTCTCCGTGATGCCGGGTCTGAAGCGCTCCGACGACCGGACGGTCATCGAGGTCATGCAGCACATCAACAAGGCCATCCTCAACGGCTGGTTCGTCCTCGGCTACATCGGCGCGTTCCTGTTCACCGCCCTGGCGCTGGCCCTTCACGTCCCGTCCGACGGCCGTGACGTGCTGCCCCCGCTGATCGCGGCCCTGGTCTGCTACATCCTGTCGATGGGCCTCACCAACAAGGTGAACATCCCGCTGAACAACGCGCTGGAGAAGGCCGGCCCGGTCGCCCGGATCAGCGACCCGGCCGCCGTCCGCCGCGCCTTCGAGGGCCCCTGGGCCCGCGCGAACGTCTGGCGCACCCTGCTCTGCACCGCCGCGGTCGGCTTCCTGGCCTGGGCCCTGTACCTGCACGGTCAGGCCCGCTGACCCGCACCCGGGCACGCACCCGGGCACGCACGAAGTCCCCCGGTCGGGTGGGCCGGAGGACTTCGAGGTGGTGCGTGGGGGAGGACGAGGACCGGCGGAGTCGGGGCTCGATGGGTCAGCGGGTGGCCCGGCCGTAGAGGATCAGGGCACGGGCCAGGGCGGTCAGGGCCACCGTGCACAGCAGGGTGCGGATGATGTTGGTGGACACCCAGGTGCTCTTGAACTTCTCGACGATCGCGAAGTCCGTCAGCTTCGCCGCGTCGCCCGCGTCGGCGAGCTCGTTGTTCAGCGGGATGTTCACGGAGAACGTGATCATCAGGACGACGAAGTAGGCCAGGGCGGCCGCCCCTACCCAGATCGCCACGCCGCGGCGGCCCTTGCGGTACTCGACGACCGCCGAGGCGGCGGACGCGAGCAGGGCGATGACGAACGCCATGCCGAAGAGCCCGTTGCCGTCGATCATCTCGTTGAAGGACTGCATCGCGGTGACGTACGTACGGTCGTCGCCCTCGGCCAGTCCCGGCATCACCGAGACGTCGAAGGCGAAGAACAGGCCCGCCATCAGGCCGACCAGCACCGTCGAGACCAGGAGGAGCGCGGTGGCGATCTTGGAGCGCTCGGTGGTCGCCGGCGGGGGCTGCCGGGGCGGGGCGTAGGGCCCGCTACCGGCCGGATTGGAGTTCATGGGACATCCTCGTCTGGGTGGTGGGAGTGCTGCTCGCCCTCGGCACGGACATCCGATCGTGGCACTCCCCGGGACACCCGGCCATGGGTTTCCACCGACGTTCGAGCAGGGCTCGACCGCTGAACTCGACCGCAGAGATCAAAAACTGGACTCATGTGATGACTCGTGGGGGACACGGCCGGACATGGTCTGTTGCCCAGGATTCTTCCGACGGATCCTCGGCTCGCCCTTGAGCGGTCGTCGAGCGGAGCCGTGGCACCGGACGTGGCACCGGCCGCGCGCCGGACACGGCCTACCGGATGCGGAAGTTCGCCATCATCCCCATCGCCGAGTGGTCCAGCAGGTGGCAGTGGTAGACGTACGTCCCCTTGTAGGTGTTGAAGGTGGCGTGCAGTTTCACCGTCTCGCCGGGGAAGAGCCGCACGGTGTCCTTCGCGCCGGCCTCGCCCGGCCCGACCGGGGCGCCGTTGCGCTCCAGCAGCCGGAACTGCACCAGGTGCATGTGGAAGTTGTGCGGGACGATCTTGTTGGCGTTGGTGACGGTCCAGATCTCCGAGGTGCCGTGCGCGATGGTCTGATCGATGCGCTGGTAGTCCCACTCCTGGCCGTCCATGAAGCCCCTCGGCTCCTCCCGGCCGTCCTCGTCCATGCTGAGGACGATGTTGCGCTGCACCGTCGCCGGCGCCAGGGCCGGGAACGTGCGCAGCCTGTCGGGCACCCGGCTCGGGTCGGAGGCGGTTCGTACGACGTCGAAGCGCAGCACCTTGCCCACCTGGTCCGGGGTGCCCGGGCCCAGGGTGTTCTCCAGGACGATCTTCGTGCCGACCGGGTAGCGGGAGAAGTCGATGACCACGTCCGCGCGCTCCGCCGGGGACAGCCCGATGGTGTCGGTGGTGAAGGGGCGCTCCAGCAGCCCGCCGTCCGTGCCGATCTGGATCATCTGGCCGCCGTCCGACAAGCGGAGCTGGAAGAAGCGCATGTTGGAGGAGTTGAGCAGCCGGAAGCGGTACTTCCGCGCTGCCACCTCGAAGTAGGGGCTCGGGCGCCCGTTGGCGAGGATGGTCGTCCGGCCGAAGACGTCGTCCATGACGTAGACCAGCTGTCCGGCCTCGTCGAAGCGGGCGTCGCGCAGGGCGATCGGGACCTCGTACTGGCCGGCCGGGAGCGGCAGCGACCGTTCGTTCTCGTCCGAGAGCAGGTAGGTGGCGGACAGGCCGCGGTAGACGTGCTCCGACTCCATGTGGTGGGCGTGGTCGTGGAACCAGAGGCCGGCGCCCGCCTGCTGGTTGGGGTAGGTGTAGGTGCGCGAGGTGCCCGGCCCGAAGGTGTCCATGGGGCCGCCGTCGTTCTCCGGTGAGACGTTGCCGCCGTGCAGGTGGACCGAGACCGGCATGCCCAGGTTGTTGCGGTGCCGGATCACCACGGGCCGCCCGGAGCGGGCGCGCAGCACGGGGCCCGGAAAGTTCCCGTTGTACGTCAGGACCTTCGTCTGCACCCCGGGGATGATCTCCCGCGCCACCTCCTTCATGGTCACGGCGTACGTGTCCTGGCCGCCCAGCACGGATATCGGCGAGAGCACCGGCGTCGTCGGCATCCGCACGGTGAACGGCGCCGGGACGGTGACCGCCTCCGTGGCCTCCGCGGACTGGGCGCTGAGCAGCGGCACCAGCCCACCGGTGGTGAGCAGGCCCGCACCGGCCGCGCCGATGGCGCCGCCGAGCACGCTGCGTCTGGTGACCATGGGTTTCCTCCTGGGAAGGGTGGGGTGCGCGCGGGAGGCGCGCCGCGAGTGCACCAGGGCCCGCTAGCGCGTCGCTCGAACCCGGATGGGGTGAGGTTGCGCGGGCCTTGCGGGGGCCCGGCAACCCTTCTCGTGCGTACGTACGACCGCGTACGCCCGACTTGTGCCGCCGCACCCGGCGGCCGCTGGGGGAGGCTCCCGTGGACCTGCACGACCTGCACGACTTACGCGACTGGCTGCCGCGTGCGCTCGGCGTGGCGGAGCGGTGGGGCGGGCAGTTCGGACCGTACGAGACGCACGACGCGCACCGGATCGCCCCCGAGGCGTTCACCGAGGCCTTCGACCGCCTCGCCAAACGGATGGACCACAACTATCCGTTCTTCCACCCGCGTTACGCCGGACAGATGGTCAAGCCGCCGCATCCGGCGGCCGTCACCGGCTACCTGACCGCGATGCTCTTCAACCCGAACAACCACGCCGCGGAGGGCGGCCCGGCGACCACGGAGATGGAACGCGAGGCGGTCGCCGAGCTGGCCTCGATGTTCGGCCTCGCCGCGCACGTCGGGCACCTCACCACCAGCGGCACCATGGCCAACCTGGAGGCCCTGTACGTCGCCCGGCAGCTGCACCCGGACCGCGGGATCGCGTACAGCAGCGAGTGCCACTACACGCACGAGCGGATGTGCCACGTCCTCGGCATGGAGGGCCACCGCATCCCCGCCGACGCCCACGGGCGCATCGACCTCGACGCGCTGGAGCAGGCCCTGCGCACCGGCCGGATCGGCACCGTCGTCGTCACCACCGGCACCACCGGCCTGGGGGCGGTCGACCCCGTGCACGAGGTGCTGCGGCTGGCCCGCCGGTACGGGGCGCGGGTGCACGTCGACGCGGCGTACGGCGGCTTCTACGCGATCCTCGGCCGGACCGGCACCGGCGACATCGACCCCGCACCCTGGCGGGCGATCGCCGAATGCGACTCGGTCGTCGTCGACCCGCACAAGCAGGGCCTGCAGCCGTACGGCTGCGGCGCGGTCCTCTTCCCGGACCCGCGCGCCGGCCGGCACTTCGCGCACGACTCCCCGTACACCTACTTCACCGACTCGGACCTGCACCTGGGCGAGATCAGCCTGGAGTGCTCACGGGCGGGTGCCGCGGCCGCCGGCCTGTGGCTGACCCTGCAGCTCCTCCCGCTCACCCCGGACGGCTTCGGCCGCATCCTCGCCGCGAACCGCCGGGCCGCACTGAGCTGGGCGGACCTCCTCGCCACGTCCGACGACCTCACCCTCTACCAGCGCCCGGACCTCGACATCGTCACGTACTTCCCGACGACCGCGGACGGCTCCCTCTCCTCCATCGACGCGGCCTCGGACCGCCTGCTGCGCGACGGAATGACGGCCGAGGCAGACCCGGTGTTCCTGAGCGTGCTGCGCGCGGACGCCGACGCTTTCGTACGCCGCCACCCGCAGGTGGTGCGCGACGCGGAGGCGGCCCGGGTGATCCGCAGCGTCCTGATCAAGCCGGAGTCCGAGCACTACCTGCCGGTGCTGCACGCCCGGGTGTCGGAACTCGCCGCCCTGGGCCGCACGCCGGCCTGACCGAGCACGCCCCTCTCCCCTCTCCTCTCCTACCGACCGGAGGACCCGTCTTGTCCCCGACCCTCTCCCCTTCCCCTTCCCCCAACCTCAGCCGCTCCCGAGTCACCCACCTGTCCGCCCTGCTCGCCTCCTCCTTCCACAACGACCCCCTGGCGCGCTGGATGATCCCGAACGAACGGCTCCGAACCGAGCTCCTGCCGGGGTTCTTCCGGGTGTTCGTCGAACTGTCCGCCGCACACGACGGGGTGCTCACCACCCCGGACGGCGACGCGGTGCTGCTCTTCCTGCCGCCCGGCGCCGAGCCCGACGAGGCAGCCCTGGACGCGGCCTTCACCGAGGCCCTGGGCGAGCACGCGGACGCCCTGCGCACGATCTCCGCCCTCCAGGCGGAACACCACCCCCACGGCCCGCCGCACTACTACATCTCCTTCGGCGCGGTCCGCCCCGGCCGCCAGCAGGGCGGCCTGATCTCCCACCTCTTGACCACACTGCTCGCCCGCGCGGACGCCGAGGGCGTCGGCGCGTACACGGAGGCCAGCTCCCCGGGCGGCGAGGCGGCGACCCGCCGCTTCGGCTTCGACCGCCTGGGCGGGGACTTGGAGCTGCCCGCCGGCGGACCCGTACTCCGACCGATGTGGAGGGACCCCCGATGAGGGGAGACGACCTGATCCAGTCGTGGACCCCGGGCCAGATCGCCCGCGGCGAAGCACCTGCCGACGCCCTGGGCCCGCTCCTTCAAGTCCTCATGTGGAGCCGGGACTTCCTGGTCTCGAGCCACCCCGAACTGGGCCGCTCGGGCCCGGTGTGCCCGTACACCCAGCCCTCGCTGCGCAAGGAGCTCTTCCACCTGGCCCTGCCGTCCGCGGACTGCGAGGACCTGGCCTCGGCGGTCGACTCCCTCCGCACCCGCCACGCCGCGCTCTCCGCGCCCCTCTCCCCGGAGGACCGCGAGCTCCTGACGATCCTCCTGGTCCTCCCGGGCTTCGACCCGACGGACTCGGTCGAGCTGGACGAACTCCAGCGCAAGGCGAAGGACGAGTTCGTGGCGGAGGGCCTGATGATCGGCCAGTTCCACCCGGTCTGCGAGGAGCCGGGCCTCTACAACGAGTCCTTCCGCCCGCTCCGCGCGCCGCTGCCCCTCCTGGCCGTCCGCAAGCTCCTGGTCTTCGACCTCCCGTTCCTGGTGGGCGACGACTCCCACATGGACCACTACCTCCAGCGCTTCGCCCCGGAAATCCCGTCCCGCATCCGCGACCAGCTGGTGAGCCGCGTGGTCGCCGCCTGACGGTTCCGTCCAAGGGCGAGCAGCCCCACCGCTACGACTCCGGCCCCGGAAGCGAAACGCATCCGGGGCCGGCCTGCGCGGATCCCGCGCCCGCGGAGCACATCGGGGTGTTCACGGGACGGTCCGCGCAGCTCAATGGGCCACAAATGCCTGATAAGTTCAGGCCATACGAGAGCACAGGCGTTCGATGCCTCCTCCCTCCGTGAAGACACCCGGAAGCGAAAGCCGTACAAGGGTTCAGGCCGGACGCCGCTCCCCTGCCCGCGCCGATCCTGAAAGCCCGCCATGACCACTCCCCCGCCGAACCCCTACTCCGGCGCCCCCGTTCCCCCCGACCCGTACGCCGGCGCGCATCCCACGCAGAACCCGTACGCACAGCCGCCCGCCCCTGGCCACCAGCCCATGCCGCAGCACCCGCAGTACGCGGCCCCGTACCCGTACCCCCACGCTCAAGCACCCGCGCCC
This sequence comes from Streptomyces sp. NBC_01351, assembly GCF_036237315.1. GTDB lineage: Bacteria > Actinomycetota > Actinomycetes > Streptomycetales > Streptomycetaceae > Streptomyces. The sequence continues at coordinate 150,714 of NZ_CP108358.1, forward strand.
GGATGCCGCAACTGCGGGGCCCCGGAGGCGGCGAACATCGCGGTCCGCGCCCACGTGGGCGTGCTGATCATGATGCGCTTCCACACCCTCCAAGGCCCCTTCTGCCGCCAGTGCGGCCGGTCGCTGGTGCGCACCATGACCACGAAGACGCTGTTCCAGGGCTGGTGGAGCCCCCTCTCCCTGGTGATCTTCACGCCCTTCACGCTGCTCTGGAACCTGATCGCCTCGATCAAGTTCGGCAAGCTCCCGCCCTCCGAGCCGGCACCGGGCCGCCAGCCCCTGGAGGAGGGCCCGCCGGTGTACGCCCGGCCGCTCGCGTACGTGGCGATCGTGCCGCTGCTGTGGGCCACCTGGGTCGTGGCCAACATAATCGCCGACCTCACCGCCTGACCCGCTACCCGCTCCGCAGTCGGCGAGGAGCAACGCGCCCTGCCGCAACGCCCGAGGCCTGAGGCCCGCAACCATGAGGTTGCGGGCCTCAGCACTCAAGCTCGGCCACCTTCCTGACACCGTCTGACGTGCGAAAGTGGATCTTTGTACTCCATGCCCTTACCTGGGAAGTAATGGCACCGGTCTGTCGGCGCTGGCGAGAATGGTGATCTCGCCGCGCCAGATCGGACGCGGATGTCGGATCGGAGTGATGAGCCGTGTCCATAGCCGCACCTGCGACCACCCGCGCCGTGCTGGAGGAACTGTTGCGCCGGATCGGCGAGGGCGACCCTGAGCGCATCGCTGAGATGTATGCCGAGCGGGGCGACTGGAAGCTGGACTGGCCAGAGGCCGAGCACGGTCGGGCCGCCACCCCGTGGATCCGCCACCGTTCCACCCGTGCCGATGCCGCCGCCCACTACCGCGAGCTCGCCGAGCACCACGTTCCCGGGCAGGCGGCGACCGAGATCGAACGCATCCTCATCGACGGCAACGACGCGGTCGTGCTCGGCGAGATCCGTCAGACCGCCCGCTCCACCGGACGTGCCTATCGCGCTCGGTTCGCTTTGCACCTCACTGTCGAAGACGGCCTTGTCACCCGCCACCATGTCTACGAAGACAGCCTTGCCGTCGCCCAGGCGTTCGACACGAAGGGGTCGAGTGAGGATCGCTGAGGCGGCACCGGCAAAGTTGCCGGTCGCAGCCACTCATTGAGGATTGCGATCAGCACCGTCGTCTCGTGGCGGACAGTAAGTCCGTCTACCTGGCGGCGACGGCCCGGCGTCCCTCTGCTGCTGCAGGGTGTCAGCCGATGCGGCCGACGTGGATGACCACGATGGTGATGGTGGCCTCGGTGATCTCGTACATGACCCGGTAGCGCCCGACGCGCATCCGGCGCAGGTCCGGGGAGCCGTAGGGGGTGCTGCCCTCGGGGCGGGGCTGATCGGCGAGCAGGTCGACGGCGTCCATCAGCTGGCGCAGCCCGTCGGCGTCGTCTTTGAGGAACCGGGCGGCCGCGTCGATGGCGGGCTCGTCCCAGACGGTGGGCCCGGCTCGGACGTCTGCATCAGCGGAGTCCAGACGCCTGTGAGTCCTGACCCCGCGAGTGCGCCACCTCGTCGGCGCGCATCTGCCGCTTCTCCGGGCTCTCCGACCGCCCGGCTGCGAGGCAGCCCGGCGGACAAGTCGTCGGGGGATCGCACGGCGGGTCATCGGTCAGAGGCTGCGGGCGGTGATGTTGCCGTAGGCGGTGGTGGCGTGGATGGTCAGGTCGGCGGTGCCGCCGCCGGTGTTGGTGAGGGCGTTGTCGATGCGGCCGTAGCTCGTACCGGCGTCCAGGGAGGCGGAGACTCCGTGGGCGGCGCCGACCGAGATCTCGCCGTGCTCAGTGCGCAGTGTGACCGTGCCGCGCGCGGCCTCGGTGATGGTGATGTCGCCCTTCTGGGTGCTGATTTCGGCGGGGCCGCCCAGGCGGCCGACCGTGATGTCGCCTGCCTGGAGGGTGACGCGGGCGTCGGCGGCCTCGTCGAGCGTGACCGTGCCGTGCGCGCTGTCGTACGTGACATCGCCGAGTCGACCGACGGTCTCGAACTCGGCGGAGGCCGTCTTCGCCTCGACGTGCGAGCCCGCCGGCAGCTGCACCGTCACCCGCACCGAACCGGAGTTGCCCAGGATCTGCTTCGCCGCCGCAGCGGCCGCGATCCGCAGGACGCCGTCGGCGTACTCGACCGTGGTCTGCTCCGCCGCCTTCACGTCACGGCCCTTCGAAGCGTCCGCGGGGAGGATCTCCACCGTGGTGTCGGCACGGTCCGCGGCGATGAACCGGACGTTGCCCGCCGGGATGTCGAGGACGGCGGCGATCGGGGCGGCGGTGTTGAAGTTCTGCATTGTCTTCTCCTTGGATGCGTTCTTTCCGATGAGGGAAAAGCTACGTTGCATTCAAGGATCTAGCAACATGTTCGTTGCGTAGATGTTTGATTTATGCAGGTCAGAGCCTAGAAAGTGTTGCAATGACTTTGAATTCAACGCAATGGAGGCTGTTCCGTTCGTTGCAATGGATGGGAGGTGAACGCTATACGCGGGCGGACAGAGGGCCGCCCACCTTCCGGGCGGGGCGGCCCTCCGGCTCCTCTAGGACCGCCCCGCCATCAGGCAGTCCTCCAGGAAGGTCAGCACCCGCAGGTGGTACGCCGTGGCCGCGTGGCCGAGGCTGATGTTGTGGCCCGCCGCCGGGAGGTGTTCCAGGGCGACGTGGGGGGATGAGGTCAGGCGGTCGGTCATCGCCGTCAGGGTCGCGGGGTCCAGGTCCCACCAGGCCTCGTGTTCCGCGAAGGTGAGGCGGACGGGGATGCGTACGCGGTCCGCAAGGTCCTCGTACTGGCCCGGCCACCGCAGGGTTTCCGCCGACTCCCGGGGCGGGGTCGGGGAGAGCAGGGCGCGGCTGGCCTTGAAGGTGCCGGGCGGGTAGAGCGGCAGGGGGCCCCAGTTGAGCTTGGTGGCGCCGCCGCCGAGGGTGGACGGGAAGTGCAGGGCCTCGGGGTTGTAGTGGTGGCCGACGCCCGAGGCGTCCAGGCCGAGGAGAGGGAGGCCGCCGTCGGTGGCGGCCGTGTGGAGGGCGACCTTGCCGCCGTCCGAGTGGCCCAGGAGGAAGACCCCGGCGCCGATGTCGTACGCGGCGGCGTGCTCCTTGAGGGCCGCGTGGAGGGTTTCCGCCTGCTCGGCCAGGCTCTGGCCCTCGGGGATCAGGTCCGCCGAGTCCCCGTAGCCCGGCCGGTCGACCGCCAGGACCGCGTGACCCAGGCTGGTGGCGAGGGGGATGAAGGAGTTCCAGTACGCCGCCCGCATGCCCCGGCCGTGGATGGCCAGGATCGTGGAGCGGGGGGCGGAGGCGGAGACGCCGGAGACGCCCCCCTCCGGCAGCGCGAGGATCGCCGACAGCGGGATGCCCGCCGCGTTCAGCGTGTAGGTGTAGGAGGAGTAGGGGCGTACGCCGCCCGGCTGAGTGCTCATCGGACCGCCAGCTCCTTCCGGGCCGCGGCCATCGCGTCCACCCAGGCCGCCGGGGATCCGGTGCGCAGCAGCGAGGTGCCCACCAGGAGGCCGCCGAAGCCGGCGTCGAGGAGTTCGGCGGCGGTCGCCGGGCCGTCGATGCCGCTGGCGCTGACCGGGCAGGCGGTGCCGAGCGCGCGGACCGCCGGCAGCAGGTCCAGGGAGCGGCCGAGGTCGCCGGCGCCGCGCTCGCGCGTCTTGATGTCCTTGTTGTTGACGGCGATCACGCACTCCTCGGGGTGGTGGACCGCTTCGAGTTCGGATTCGTCGGTGACCTCCACGAAGGGGGTGAGGCCGGTCAGCAGGCATTCCGTGACCAGCGTGCTCATGCTCGTCGCCGGGAGCAGGGCCGCCGTCAGCAGCACCGCGGACGCGCCGAGTTCCTTGGCCGTGCGGATCTGGTCCTTTCTCGTGATGAAGTCCTTCTGGAGGAGCGGGAGGTCGGTCAGCGCCGCCACGTCCCGCAGCAGCGCCGGTGAGCCGCCGAACCAGCGGCCCGTCACCACGGAGATGCAGGGCGCGCCCGCGACCTCGTACGAGCCCACGATCGCGGCCGGAGTGCGGCCGCCGACCAGGTCGTAGCCGTGGGCGTCCCGCCGCTTCACCTCCATCACCACGGGGGTCGGGGAGGCCAGGAGGGCCTCGAGAAAAGGGAAGCCGGTCCGGTTCTGCTTCGTCATCGCGAGAGCTCCAGTCGGGGGTGGTCGGGGACGTGGGAGTGAGGGCCGTGGGAGTGAGGGACGTACGAGCCCGTGCGCCAGGCGCGGGCCAGGGCGGCGATCTCCGGGACCCCGAAGCGGCCGGTCGTCAGGTCGCGCGCCGCCGTGTCCACGTCGATGCCGCGGAACCCGGGGTGGTGCACGACGGCCTCGTAGTCGGGGCGGTTGGCCGGGGACAGGCCGCCGGCCAGCAGGAACGGCTTGGTCAGCCGGGGCAGCAGGGCGGTGAGGCGGGCCGGGTCGAGGGTGCGTCCGGTGCTGCCGATCCGGCCGTCGCCGGTGGCCGTGTCGAGGAGGAAGAGGTCGGTGCCCGCCCGGTCGTACGCGCCGATCAGCGGCCGTTCCACACAGCCCCCGCGCTCCTCCACGTGCAGCACCTTGACGATGCCGGTCTCGGCGGGCAGGGCCTCGCGCAGGGCCCGTACGACGGCCGGCGGCTGGTAGGCGTGGAGCTGGACCCAGCGGACTCCGGTGCGCCGGACGATCCCGGCCAGCTCGCCGGGGTCGGCCAGGAAGGTCACGAGGACCGGCAGGAGGCCGGCCGAACGGGCCGCCGCCGCGAGGGCGGCGAGCCCGTCCGGGTCCAGTTCCGACGGGCCGCCGGGTACGCCGTGCCAGAGCCCGACGCAGTCCGCCCCGGCGGCCGCCGCCGCCTCGATGTCCTGCGGGACCGTGGCCCCGCAGACCTTCAGAAGCGTCTGGGACAGGGGGCTGGTGGTGCTCACTTGCCCAGTCCCAGGGTGGAGGCGATGCGGTTGTACTGGATCTCGTTCGAACCGGAGTAGATGGTGCCGCCGACGGCGTTGCGCACCTCCATCTCCAGGCCGAACTCCGCCATGTAGCCGTGGCCGCCGAAGATCTGGACGGCGGACAGGCTGCTGGCCAGGTTGCTCTCGCTGGTGACGAGCTTGGCGATGGCGAGGTCCTGGGTGACGTTCTCGCCGGCCTGCAGCTTCTCGCCCGTGTCGTAGAGCCACTTGCGGGCGGTCTCCAGCTGGACCTTCATGTCGACGATCTTGTTGGCGATCGTCTGGTACGAACCGATCGCCTTTCCGAACGACTTACGCGTCTTCGCGTATTCGACACACCGCTCCAGCCGGTGCTGCATCTCGCCCACGTTGACGATGAAGGAGAAGAGGATCTCCCGCTTCATCACGTGGTCCATCACCATGAACCCGCCGCCGACCCGGCCGAGCACCGCGCTCCTGGGCACCCGTACGTCGTCGAAGAACAGCTCGCTGATCGGAGAGGTCCGCAGACCCATCTTCTTGATGGGCTTGCCGGCGGTGATTCCGGGGGTGTTCCGGTCGAGCAGGAACGCCGTCGTTCCGAGCGGGCCGCCGTCCGGGTGGGTCCGGGCGTAGAGCACGATCAGGTCGGCGACCGGTCCGTTGCTGACGAAGCACTTGCTGCCGTTGATGACGAAGTCGTCCCCGTCACGGACGGCCCTGGTGGCCATCGCCATGGCGTCCGAACCGCTCTCGGACTCGGTGATGGCATGGGCGCCGATCGCCTCGCCCGAGCAGATCAGGGGCAGGTAGCGCTCCTTCTGTTCGAGGGTGCCGAACTGCTGGAGCGGGATTCCGGTGGAGCAGATGGACGTGGTGACCGAGAAGCTGAGGCCCCCGTCGCGGTTGTACTCGCCGAGGCCTTCCAGCGCGTACATGGTGGTGAGGATCGACTGCCCGAGGCCTCCGTAGTCCTCGTCGAAGGGCAGTGAGAGGATCCCGGTCTTCTGGACGAGCTTCCACTTGTCCTCCGAGAAGGCGGACTGCTCGTCGAGTTCGATGTGGTCTGCGCTGAGTGCGTCTCCCCACCGCTCCAGGCCTTCACGCAGATCGGCCTGGTCGGCGTTCCAACGGATCACGACGGACCCCTTTGTTTCGGTGGCGGTGCTTCGGATGGGTGGCGCTCCGCGTTGGCCGGATGGGCCGGGCGGGCACCCGCGCGCCTCAGTAGGCGGAGGAGGAGTGGGCGTCGAGGCTGTGGACCTCGTCACCGCGCAGGGCCGGCGAGAAGACGCAGACCAGGCGCAGGTCCTCGTGCGGGCTGGCGACGAGGAAGTGGGCGTCGTGCTGGTCGAGGGCGTACATCCGGCCCGGGACGATCTCGTGCGAGGTGCCGTCGAGCTCGATGACCTCGCCGGAGCCCTCGATGCAGTAGCAGGCCTCCAGGTGGTTGACGTACTCCAGGCGGGACTTGGTGCCGGCCAGCACGGTGGTGTCGGTGAGCGAGTAGCCCAGGCCGTCCTCGGCGAGGAGGAAGCGGCGGCTGAGGCCGTTGCCCCACTCGACGGTCTTCACGGACTCGATGTCGCGAACGATCATGGCTGTCTCCCGGTGTGAGGGTGGTGCGCGGATGTTCCGGATGAGGGGTGGAGCTCTCTTCTGCTGGTCAGAAAGGTCGGTGCGGTCTGTGTCGTCGGTGCGGTAGGTGCGGTCAGTGCGGTCGGTGCGCTTCTGCTTCCGGCAGGACCGAGCGGACGAACTCGCGGAAGGCCTCGGTCACATCGCGACCGGCCTCCTGAGCCCGCTCCACGGCTGCCACCGCGGCGGAGCCGATGATCGCGGCGTCGGCGCCGGCGGCCCCGACCGCCTCGACGTCCTGCCGTGTGCTGACCCCGAAGCCGACGGCGATCGGGGAGTTCGTGTGCGCCCGGAGCCCGGTGACCGTCCGCGCCAGCGCGGCGTGGCCGGCGGCGGGTGCGGTCCCGCTGCGTCCGTAGTGGGCGACGAGGTAGAGGTAGGCGGAGGCGTGTGCGGCGGCCTGGGCCTGCGTCTCGGGCTCGCTCTTGGCGTAGCAGGTGGTGACGACGGGCAGGCCCGCCGCCGCGGCGGATTCGAGGTGTTCGGCGCGCAGCCGCGGCGGCAGCGCGTGCACCAGTAGTCCGTCCGCTCCCGACGCGGCGATCTCTCGGGTGGCGGTGGCCAGGTCCCGGTGCTTGAGGGAGTGGCTCCAGTCGGCGAGCAGGGCGATCCGAAGGTGCGCCAGGTGCGGCCGTACGTCGGCGATGAAGGCGAGTACGTCGTCCAGTCCGGCCCCGCCGCGCTCCAGGGCCCGGCTCGCGGAGCGCCGGACGACCGGGCCGTCGGTGATCGAGTCGGGGAACGGGACGGCCAGTTCCAGGCAGTCCACGCCCTCCTCGTCGAGCATCAGGACCAGGTCCCGCAGGACGGGCAGGGGCGGGTCGCCCGCGTTGAGGAACAGCGCCAGTCCGGGCGGACCGCCGGGGGCGCGGCGGGTGAAGAAGGGGGCGGGGGCCGGTGGCTTCGCCTCGGTCGAGGCCGTGAGGGTCCCCGCCGGTGTCGGGCTAGGCACGGGCCACCGCCAGGGTGCGGGGGGCGGTCGGGGTGCGGGGGGCGGTCGGGGCGGCGGCCGCGAGGCGCTGTGCCAGTGCGTGGGCCGCGCCGGAGCGGACCGCTTCCTCGGCGAGCGAGACCGCGGAGGCCCAGTCCCGGCGGGTGCCGGAGGCCACCACCAGGGCGGCCGCGCCGAGGCAGACCGTCCGGGTGGCGACCCTGCCGGCCGTGCCGGAGAGCACGGAGAGGAAGTGGTCGACGGCCGCGGCGGGTTCGGCGGCCGGTCGCAGGTCGCCGAAGGAGCCGTCGCCCGGGGTGAGTTCGCCCGGCCGGATGATCCGGGTCAGAGAGCGGGCTCCGTGGACGGTGTTGGTGGCGAAGGGGAGCAGTTCGTCCGCGCCCGTGTCGTTCGTGGTCAGCCAGATGCGGCGGGTGGTGGTGGTCGCGGCGAGCTCCCGCAGGGTGTCGATCGGAGCGGCCGCCGAGACCCCGGTGACCTGGGCGGCCACCGGCAGGTCGGCGAGGAAGGGGCCCAGGGCGTTCAGGAACCGGCCGAAGGGCTTCATGCTCAGCGGGGCCACGGTCCGTGCCAGCCGGGTCAGCTGCGCCGGGTAGACGAAGGGCCCGGCGAAGGCGATCCCGTGTGCGGCGAGGGTGTCCTCGGTCTGGGCGTAGGAGGAGGTGAGACGGACACCGAGCCGTTCCAGCAGGTCGACGGAGCCGAGCGAGCTGGTGTAGGCCCGGGAGCCGGTTTTGACGACCTTGACCCCGGCGGCCGCGGCGACGAACGCCGAGGCGGTGGAGATGTTGAACGTCTTGGGCCCGCCGCCGGTGCCGACGACGTTCACGGTGCCCTCCCAGGGGGTGGTCACCGGGCCCGCCGGCCGGCGCTCGGCGAGCGAGTCCAGCAGGTGGCGCAGGGTCTGGTGGTCGGGGAGCCGGCTGCTCAGGGAGGCCAGCAGGGCGAGGACCTCGGCCTTGTCGAGGCTGCCTGCGCCCAGCTGGTCCCACCAGGACCGCCAGGTCTCGCGGCCGACGGGAGCTTGCTGCTCCAGCAGGCCTGTGAGTGCGTCGTGCACGGTCGGTCTCCGTCTCGTCTCCGTCGGGGTGCGGTGCCTAAGTGGTTGGCTTAAGCGGTGGCCGTGGCGCGGGCCTGGGTGATGAAGGTGTCGATCGACTCGACGCTGCGGAAGTTGTTGGGGTCCAGGTCCTCGTCGCCGATGGCGAGCTCGAAGCGGTCCTCGACCCAGGCGATCAGCTTCAGGACGCCCAGGCTGTCGATGACCCCGTCGTTGAGCAGGTCGTGGTCGACCGCGAGCTCGGAGGCCGGGGTGCCGGGGAGGAACTCGGTGATGACGAAGTTCTTGATGGTGTCGACGTTGCTCATGACGGGATTCCTTCGGCGAGAGGTGTGGCTACGGGTGTGGTGGCTACGGCTGCGGTGGTGGTGAGGGTCAGCCGGTCGAGCCGGTCGAGCGCCTTGCGGTCGACCTTTCCGGTGGCCGTCTTCGGCAACGGCGCTTCGATCACGGTGAGTTGGTGGGGTACGGCGGCCCTGGGCAGGTGCCGGGCGCAGTGCGTGCGCAGCTGCAGGCCGGTCAGGGTGGATCCGGGGACCCGCTGGACGCCGGCGACGAGCCGCTTGCCGGCGATCGGGTCGGGCAGGGCGGCGACGCCCGCCTCCAGGACCTCGGGGTGTTCCTGCAGGACCCGTTCGATCTCGGCGGTGTTGACGGCGACCCCGCGCACCTTGACCTGGAAGTCGGTGCGCCCGGTCAGGTGCAGGGTGCCGGCGGCGTCGCGCCGTACGAGGTCTCCGGTGCGGAACCAGCGGCGGTCGTCGAGGCCGAGCGGGTGGGCGGTGAACTTGTCGGCGTGCCGGGTCCGGTCGAGGTAGCCGCGGGTCTGGAAGGGCGTGGAGACGAAGAGCTCTCCGCTGCCGGGGCCTTCGACGGGGGTGAGGGTGTCGGGGTCGAGGACGAGGGCGCGTACGCCGGGCAGCGGGCGGCCGATGGGGACGGGCGGGAAGGAGGTGGCCGATGTGTCGACCTCGTGGATGAAGCTGTCGTTGGTCTCCGTGCAGCCGTAGATGTTGTGGATGCGGGCCTTCGGGAAGAGGGCGGGCAGCGCGGCGTAGGTGCGGTCGGGGATGGCGTCGCCGGTGAACATCACGTGCTCGACGCCGGGGAAGAGGTCGCCGGTCTTGGCGGCGGCGTCCTGGAGGAGCCCGAAGGCCATCGGGACGGCCTGCACCACGTGCACTCCGTGGCGTTGGACCAGGTCGGTCAGGTGGCGGCCGTGTGCGGCCAGGGCCGGGTCGACGAGGATCACGCGTCCGCCGCGGGCGAGGGTGGTCCAGACGTCGAGGAGGCAGAGGTCGAAGTTGAGGGGGGCGTAGTTGAGGACGGTCCGGTCGGGGCCGATCTCGAAGGCGTTGCCGGCCCACCGGGTGAACCGGTCCACGGCGTCCAGGGCGATCGGGACGATCTTCGGCAGGCTGGTGGAGCCGGAGGTGGTGAGCATGAGGGCCACGTCGGCGGCCTCGTCGGCGGGCAGCGGCTGGGCGGCGACGTCCGGGTTGGGTGCGACCCGGGCGCTCTCGCCGCCGGGGGCGAGGACGTGGGCGCAGCCGGCCTGGGCGAAGAGATCGGCGAGCAGGGTGTCGGCGAGGGCGGGGGACGGGAGCAGCACCGGCCGGCGGGCCAGCAGGCATCCGAGTACGAGGGCCACGGCGGCCGGGGACTTGTCGGCGAGGACGCCGACCGGGACCCCGGGGGCGAGCGCGAGCTGCGCGAGGCGGTCCCGTTCCTCCCCGGCGAGCTCGTACAGCTCCCGGTAGGTGGTCTCGTCCCCGTTGAAGACGAGCGCGGTGGCGTGGGGGCGGTCTCGGACCTGGGTCAGGAAGCCGCCGAGGAGGCCGAGTTCGACGACCGGGGTGACGGGGATGCCCGGGCCGGGGGTGGTGGTCACGGCTGCTCACCCGCCTCCGGCGCGGTCGGCTGCGCGAACTCGATCCAGCCGCTCTTGACGGCCGCGCCCTTCGGCGTCTTGCAGGTGAAGCGGACGATGCGGGCCTCGGCGTCGGGCTGCAGGACGACCTCCAGCGGGATGCCGGGCGGCACCGGGGCCGAGAAGCGGCAGCCGAGGCCGCGCACCTTGGCGGAGTCGCCGCCCGCGAAGCGGTCCACGGCCTCCTCCACCGCGAGGGCGACGACGCTCATGCCGTGCGCGATGACGGTGTCGAAGCCGGCCCCGCGGGCCGCCTGCTCGTCGAGGTGGATGGGGTTGAGGTCGCCGGAGGCGTGGGCGTACGTACTGATCCAGTCGGTGGTCAGCTCGTGCACCGCGGTCTGCGGCTCGCCGGCCCCGAGCGGGGTCGGGGCGGCGGGGCCGCCCGCGATGTCGCCGAACGGCTCCAGCAGGGTCGCGCCCACCAGCAGGGCGGAGATGACCAGTTCCGCGAAGGGTTCCGCGCCGTCCTCGCCGGTGAGCCGGACCCGCAGCGCGATCCGGGCGCCGCGCGGCTCCTTGCGGATGCCGAGCACGTCGAGCCGTACGGTCACCTCCTCGCCGGGGCGGACCGGGCGGACGGTGCGGATGTCCTGGCCGAGGTGGACCACGGACACCGGGCCGGGCTCGGCCTCGGTCAGTGCGGCGACGGTCTGCTCGGCCACCGTGTGGGCGAGGACGAAGGTGTGGACGGGCGAGGCCTGGCCGGGCCGGGCGGTGGTCAGCCCGCGCCGGGCGGCACCGCGGTAGTCGGTGATCTCGGGCTCGGTGACGGTGAGCGTGCGGACCGGGGAGGGCAGCGACAGGAGCGTCATACCGGCGTCACCACCACTGAGGAGTTGTGCCCGCCGAACCCGAAGGAGTTCGTGATCGCGGGTCCCGGGGGCACGGCGCGCGGTGCGCCGTGGACGACGTCGATGTCCATTCCTGGCTCCAGCTGTTCGTGGTTGGCGGTGGGAGGCACCTCGCAGTGCCGCATGGCCTGCACGGTGGCGATGAGTTCGACGGCGCCGGCGGCGCCGATGAGGTGGCCGATGACCGACTTGGGGGCGGTGACGGGCGGCTGGGCGGTGCCGAACACCTTCCTGAGCGCTGCCGCCTCGGACCGGTCGTTGTGCGGGGTCGAGGTGCCGTGCGCGTTGACGTGCACGATGTCGGAGGGGTCGAGGCCGGCGTCGGCGATGGCACCGGCCATGGCGGCCGCGGCTCCCGCGCCGTCGGGCAGCGGCATCGCGAGGTGGTGGGCGTCGGCGGTGGCTGCGTACCCGGCGACCAGCCCGTACGTCTTCGCGCCGCGGGCGGTCGCGTCCTCCAGCCGTTCCAGTACGACGAACCCGGCGCCCTCGCCCATCACGAAGCCGTCGCGGTCCTTGTCGAAGGGGCGCGAGGCGCGCTCCGGGTCGTCGTTGCGGAAGGAGACCGCGTTGAGGTTGCCGAAGCCGGCCAGCGTGACCGGGGTGAGCGTGTGTTCGGCGCCGCCGGCGATGACGAGGTCGGCGCGGCCGGTCTGCAGGAGCATCAGGGCGTGTCCGATGGCGTCGGCGCCGCTGGCGCAGGTGTTGGCCACGGTGAGGGCGGGGCCCGTCCAGCCGAGCCGGATGGCGATGTGCGCGGCGGCCGCGTTGGGCATCGTCATCAGCGGCATCAGCGGGTTGACCTTGGCGGGGCCGCCTTCGGTGAAGTGGGCGGACTCCAGGTCGCTGGTGGCCCGCCCGCCGACGGCGTTGCCGACGACGATGGCGGTGCGCCCGGCTTCGGCGGTGGGCGATCCCGCGTCACGGTGGGCGGCGAGGGCCGCGGCCGTTCCGTAGTGGGCGAAGGGGTCCATCCGGCGGGCTTCCTTGGCGGGGACGAGCCCGGCGAGCCCGTCGAGGCCGCGGACCCGGCAGCCGATCTTGACCCGGTGCCGGCTGAGGTCGAAGTGGGTGAGCTCGGCGGCGGTGGACCGGCCGGCTCGCAGCGTCTGCCACAGCTCGTCCGGGGTGCACCCGCCGGGGGTGACCACGCCCATGCCGGTGATGGCTACGGGCGGCCGCGCCGAACTGCCCCTGGACGATCCAGGCATGTCTGCTCCCTTAAGGCGTGTGTGCGGTCGTCGTGAGGGCGGTCAGATGATCCGGCACTCGCGCGCCGACTTGATGAAGGCCTCCGCGGCGAAGTCGAGGTCGGCCTCGGTGTGGGCGGCGGTGATGGCGATGCGCAGCCGGGCCAGGTCGTTGGGGACGGCCGGGGTGACCACGGGGAGGCCGATGACGCCGTTCTTGCGGGCGACGGTCGCTAGGTCGTAGGCGGCCACGTCGGATCCGGCGATGACGGGGACGACGGCGGTCTCGCTGTCGACGGTGCTGATGCCGGCCTCGTTGAGGGCGTCGCGGAAGCGCGCGGACTGCTTCTGGATGAACTCCACCCGCCACGGCTCGCGCTGCAGGATCCGCAGGGACTCCAGGGCCGCGCCGGTCTGGGCTCCGCCGAGGGCCGCGGAGAAGAGGAAGGGACGGGCCGCGTAGCGCAGGTGGTGGATGAACTCGGCGGAGCCGGCGACCCAGCCGCCCATGGAGGGGATGGCCTTGGAGAGGGTGCCGAGCTTGACGTCGACCTTCACCTCGTAGTTGAAGTGCTCCTCGATGCCCTTGCCGGTGGCGCCGATGACGCCGAGCGCGTGGGCCTCGTCGACCATCAGCAGCGCGTTGTGGGCGTCGCAGACCTTGCGCAGGTCGACCAGGGGGGCGATGTCGCCGTCCATGGAGTAGACGCTGTCGACGATGACCAGGCGGACCCCGGTGTCGGGGGCGGCGGAGAGGCGGCGCTCCAGGTGGGCGACGTCGTTGTGGCGGAAGCGGGTGACGGTGGCGCCGGAGAGCTTGCAGCCGTCGACGATGCTGGCGTGGTCGTACTTGTCGATGAAGACGGTGTCGCCGGGGCCGACGATCGCGCCGACGGTGCCGGTGTTCGCGGCGTAGCCGGAGCCGAAGACCAGGGCCTTCTCACGGCCGGCGACCTTGGCGACCTCGGCCTCCAGTTCCTCGTGCAGGGGGGTCGTGCCGGCCAGGGCCCGCACTCCGTGGTTGCCGGTGCCGTAGAGGTCGACGGCGGCCTTGGCGGCGGCGACGACGCGCTCGTCGCCGGCGAGACCGAGGTAGGAGTAGCCGGACATCATCAGCAGCCGGCGGCCGTCCTGGTCGGCGTACGCGGAGTCCCGCTCGGCCGTGTACGCGACGAAGCTGTTCTTCCGGTTGGGTTCGTATTCCAGCGACCGGACACGGTCACGGAAATACGCCAGCTTCGGCTCCAAGCGCTTCCAGGCAGCGGATGAGTTCACGTGCTTCTCCTCGTCGCGATCGTCCGGCGGACCCGGAACTCCATCGACGCTCCGCCGTTTTTCCGGCGGGGCTCTAGTGGAATTCCATTAAGGCTCGTGGGGCGCAAGAGCGACGCAAGAGCAGCCCGCCGCTATTCTCTGAATCGCACGACCTTGGGGGACTCGGCCGGATGACGACCGTTTCGGAGAGTGCATAGTGCTGATCAGACTCGTAGGCCTTGTCACGATCGAGCCGGACGGAGCACCGCCACAACACCTGTCGAGCGCCCAGGCCCAAGTCGCGTTCGCACGCCTGCTCATGGAGCGGGCCGGGGGCACGGACCGTGACCAACTGGCCGAAACCGTCTGGCCCGAGGGCCTCCCCGACACCTGGGCTTCCGCGCTGCGCAGCCTCGTGAGCCGGGTGCGCACCTTCGTCACGACGCCCCAGGACCAGCCGGGCGTCACCCCCCTCGTCGCGCAGGGCGGCCGGTACGTCCTGCGGCTGCCGCAGGACGCGGCCGTGGACGTGGAGTGCGCGGAGGTGGCCGTGACGGAGGCCGCCGAGGCGTACGCGACGGGCTCCTACGCGGTCGCCCAGCAGCTCGCGGCCGGCGCGGTGTCGAACCTGCGCGGCTCGTTCCTGCCCTCCCACGAGGGCGAATGGGTCGACGCGATGCGCGAGCAGCTGGAGGAGCTCCGCCTGCGGGCGCTGGAGATCGCGAGCCTGTCCGCCTCCGCCCTGGGCGACGAGCACCACTCCCTGCGCTACGCGGAGGAGGCCGTCCGCCGGGCCCCGTTCCGGGAGAGCGCCTACCGCTGCCGGATGGCGGCCCACTCGCGGGCCGGCAACCGCGCGGAAGCGCTGCGCAGCTACCAGCAGTTGCGGGAGGTGCTGGCGGAGGAGCTCGGCATAGACCCCGCGCCGGAGACGGAGGCGGCCTACCTGGAACTGCTGCGCACCCCGGAACCCCGGCCGGCCCCGCGCACGTGCACCTGCCTGGACCCGGTGCTGATGGGGGTCTTCGAGGTGGACCACCGCGCGTCCGGCCCCCGCTCCTCACCGGCCGGCCACGGCTGCGTCACGCACCGGGCGGTGTCCTACCCCGCCGCCTGATCCGCCCGGTCGGGACGCACGAGGAAGCCGCCGCCGCGGGAACTCCGCGGCGGCGGCCTTCGTACGTCCGTGTCCGTCCCCCGCGCGCGCACGACGAGCGGCCCCGGCCTCCCCGGGGGGAGGGAGGCCGGGGCCGAGGGGGACGACCGCGGGGGTCAGGTGATGGACACCCCGCTGTCGATGCTGATGACCTGGCCCGTCATGCAGTCCTGGTCCAGGAAGAGACCGGCGCTGCGGGCGACCTCTTCGACCGTGACGAAGCGGGGGATGGGGGCCTTGTCCTCCATGCCCTCGATCACCCGGTCCGGAAGGGTGTTCGTCATGCCCGTGATCATGAAGCCGGGGGACAGCGCGTTGACCGTCACCCCGCGCCGGCCGCACTCGGACGCGAGGGTCCGGGTGAAGCCGATCAGACCGGCCTTGGACGCCGAGTACGCCGTCTGCCCGGCGGTCGCGATGATGCCGGACGGGGACACGATGTTGATCACCCGGCCCCAGCGCTTCCGCAGCATGTACGGCACCGAGGCGCGGGCCGTGTGGAACGACCCGATGAGGTTGGTCTGGATGACCTGCGCCCAGTCCGCCGGGTTCTGCATGGCCATCAGGCTGTCCTTGCGGATGGCCCCGTTGTTGACGAGGACGTCCACCGGGCCGAGCTCCTCGGAGATCCGGGCGTAGAGGGCCTGGGTGGCCTCCCAGGACCCGACGTCACCCGTGACCAGCACCGACGGGTTGACCAGTTTCTCGCGGACGGCCTCGGCGGCCTCCTTGGAGCTGTTGTAGTGGACCGCCACCCGGCAGCCCAGCGCATCCAGCTCCAGCGCCAGGGCCTGGCCGAGGCCGCCCGAGGCGCCGGTCACGAGCGCGACCGGGGACTCCGGGCGCTGACCCGCACTGTTCTTGCTCATGCCGCGACACCGCCCCATTCCATCAGGATCGAACCCCATGTCATGCCGGCTCCGAAGCCGGCCAGGAGGACCTTGTCCCCGACCTTGATCCGGCCCTCGTCCAGGGCTTCGGTCAGCGCGATCGGGATCGACGCCGACGCCGTGTTGCCGTACTTCTGGAGGTTGGTGATCAGAGCCTCCTGGCGCAGGCCGGTGTGCGACAGGATCGAGTTGATGATCCGGATGTTGGCCTGGTGCGGTACGACGTGGTCGACGTCCGCCGCGTCCACCTTGGCGTTCTCCAGCGTCTCGCGCACCGTGCGGACGGTGTACCGGACGGCGTTGAGGTAGATCTCGTTGCCGTTGATCTGCGCGTAGTGGAGGCCCGCGTCCAGCGTCTCCTGGGTGGTCGGCATCCGGCTGCCGCCGGCGAGCACCTTGAGCGAGCCGGCACAGGAGCCGTCGGCGCCCAGGTTCCACGCCTTGACCCGGTTCTCCGCGCCCGGCTGGATGACGATGGCACCCGCGCCGTCGCCGACGAGGATGGACAGGTCCCGGTCGGCCGGGTTGGCCGTCAGGGTGTGGGTGTCGGAGCCGATCAGCAGGATCGGGCGGGGGTCGATGCCGATCAGCGCCATCGCGGAGACCAGCCCGTAGACGAAGCCGGCGCACTCGGAGTTGACGTCGTGCGCGCTGCCCGAGATGCCGAGCTCGTGGTGGACGAACGCGGAGGTCGCCGGGGACGGCTGCTCGGGCGTGGCGGTCGCGACGATGAGGTGGGCGATGTCGGCGCCGGTCAGGCCCGCCTTCTCCAGCGCGCGCCGGCCGGCCTCGACGGCCAGGGAGGCGGTGGTCTGCCCCGGGTCGACCGCCCGCCGCTCGCGGATGCCGCAGCGGCTGGTGATCCAGTGCTCGTCAACGCCGAAACGCTCGGCGAGCTCGGCACTGGTGACGATGCGTTCGGGTACGGACATGCCCCACCCGGTGATGTCGAAGCCGGTCACGTCACCCCTCGCTACGCCTGAGCCGGGACGAGGTCAACGATCTTCGCGTAGACGTCACGCAGGGTGGTCGTGTCGTCGAGGTCGGCGAAGAGGGACTCGTCGGCCGGGATGTGCGGGTACTGGTTCTGGAATCCGTACAGCCACTCCATCAGGTCCAGCGAGTCGACGTCCGCGATGTGCTGGAGCGGGGCGTCGGGGCTGACCTCCGCGGCACCCGAAACGGCCTCGAGCTGGCTCGCCAGTTCTTCGATGGTGGGCAGCGACATGGGGTCGGTCCTCTCTCGGCAATGCAACTCGGCGGTACGTGTCTGGTTTTCGAGAGCGATAAAAGCGCCGTCCCCGCAAGGAAGGCGCAACACGGCCCGGTGGCTCGAATCGGGCCCGTCTTGCGCACGCCTTGCGGGGCATCCGGTTTTCTCTGACGCGAATTCGGAAATACGGCCCGCCGGACACGCAGGAAAGAGGATCAGGATGACAACGGTCGCCCCCAAGTCGGTGGACCCCGAGGTCGATGCGATCAGGCACCACTACGAGGTCAGCAACGATTTCTACCGGCTCCTGCTGGGCCCCACGATGATGTACTCCGGCGGCTACTGGGAGGACGGCGAGGACCTGGTCGCCACCCTCGACGAGGCCCAGGAGCGCAAGCTCGACAAGTTCGCCGAGCTGGCGGGCGTCCGGGCCGGCTCCACCAAGCGCGTCCTGGACATCGGCTGCGGCTGGGGCACCATGCTCAACCGCCTCACCACCGTGCACGGCGCGGAGCAGGCCGTCGGCCTGACCCTGTCCCGCACCCAGGAAGCCTTCATCGACGGGCTGAACAACCCGAAGATCACCACGCTGGTCCAGAGCTGGGCCGACTACAAGGTCGCCGACGACAGCGAGAAGTACGACGCCGCGTTCTGCATCAACGCGCTGGAGCACTTCGTCTCCTCGAACCTGCCGCCGAAGGAGCGCACCAAGCGCTACCGGTACTTCTTCTCGCAGGTCGCGAACGCCCTGAACCCGGGCGCCAAGTTCGTGCTGCACACCATGACCGCCGAGGCGCTGCCGATGAACCGCGCGCTCCTCGACGACCTGAAGTTCCTGCAGCGCTCCGAGTTCGAGGGCTGCCACATCCCCCACCTGCACGAGCTGAGCTCCGCCGCCGAGGGCCTCTTCGAGATCGACGAGGTCGTCAACGAGCGCGAGTCCTTCGCGATGGCCTGCCGCGCGTGGCTGGTCCTGCTGGCCGAGCGCCGGGACGAGGCCGTGGCCATGGAGGGCGAAGAGGTCGTCTCCCGCTTCGAGCGCTACCTCGACATCTTCGCGTACACGCTCGAGGACAAGTTCTTCAACAACTTCCGCGTCACCATCACCCGCCGTTAAGGAGGCCGACGTGGCGAGCATTCTCAACCCGGCCAAGGACGGCGGGGCGCTCACGGGCGCCGCCGCGGTCCCCGGCAGCGGTGGCGGCCCGACCCGCCACCTGCGGGTCGCGGTCATCGGTACCGGCTTCTCGGGCCTGGGCACGGCGATCCGGCTGCTGCAGTCGGGCATCGACGACTTCCTGGTGTTCGAGCGGGCCGACGAGGTCGGCGGCACCTGGCGCGACAACAGCTATCCGGGTTGTGCGTGCGACGTCATGTCCCACCTCTACTCGTTCTCGTTCGCCCGGAACCCGAACTGGAAGTCGACGTTCGCCTCGCGGGACGAGCTGTTCGCCTACCTGCGCGACACGGCCGACCGCTTCGGCGTCCGCCCCCACATCCGGTTCGGGCACGAGCTGGTCGCCGCCCGCTGGGACGAGGGCGAGCGGCACTGGCACATCGAGACCTCGCAGGGCGACTACACCGCGCAGGTGCTGGTCACCGGCACCGGCTACCTGAGCGAGCCGGCCACCCCGAACATCAAGGGCCTGGCCGACTTCGAGGGCAAGGTCTTCCACTCCTCGACCTGGGACCACGACCACGACCTGGCCGGCCGCCGCGTCGCCGTCATCGGTACGGGCGCCTCCGCCATCCAGTTCGTACCGGCGATCCAGCCCGAGGTCGCCCAGCTCGACCTGTACCAGCGCACGCCCCCGTGGGTCGGCCCGAAGCCCGACAAGGCCAACAGCCCCCTGCACACCAAGCTGCTCCGCTCGCTGCCCGGCTACCAGCAGTTCCGCCGCGGCTTCAACATGTGGGGCCGCGAGATCCTGGCCTTCTTCTGGAAGCGGCCCAAGCTCGCCGCGAACGTCCAGAAGATGGCGAGCGACCACCTGAAGAAGTCGGTGCCGGACGAGGCGCTGCGCGCGAAGCTGACCCCCGACTACCTGGTGGCCTGCAAGCGCCTGCTGTTCTCGAACACCTGGTACCCGGCGATCCAGCAGCCCAACGTGGACATCGTCACCGACGGGATCGCGGAGGTCCGCGCCAAGTCGGTCGTCGGCTCGGACGGCGTCGAGCGCGAGGTCGACACGATCATCCTGGGCACCGGCTTCGAGGCCACCGACCGGCCCGTGGCGCGCCGGATCTGGGGCAAGGGCGGCGTACAGCTGCGCGAGGCGTGGAAGGACGGGATGTCCGCCCACCGCGGCACCACCGTCGCCGGCTTCCCGAACCTCTTCATGCTGCTGGGCCCGAACACGGCCCTGGGCCACTCCTCCCAGACCGTGATGATCGAGGCGCAGATCCAGTACGTGCTCGATTCGCTGCAGCAGATCGAGAAGCGCGGGCTGGCCAGCATCGAGGTCCGCCAGGAGGCGCAGGACGCGTACAACAAGAAGCTCGACGGCCATCTGGAAGGCACGGTCTGGATGGCGGGCGGCTGCAAGAGCTGGTACCTCGACGCCAACGGCCGCAACTCGTCGATCTTCCCGACCTACACCTGGCGGTTCCGCCGGGCGACCAAGCGCCTCGACCTCAGCGAGTACCAGCTCGCATCCCAGGTACGCACGCCCAAGCCGGTACCGCACCAGTAATCACGCCAGCAGAGCACGCCCACACGCCATGGGAATCGGGAGACGTACGCAGATGAGCACTACCCCCAGAACGACCGCCGGGCCCGCTGAGCCGTCGCGGCGCAAGGTCCTGAGCGGCATCGCCGCCACCGCCGTCGCGGTCGTCGGCTGGAACGCCGTCGACCAGAGCTGGGCGACGGCCGCCGAGGCCGCCGGCAACTCGGACGTCATACCGGTGCCGGGACTGGTCGGCACGCTGACGACCGACGCGGCCACGGTCAACTCCTTCGGCCACGACTTCGGCCACTTCTTCGACGACGCCAAGCCGTGGGCCGTGCTGCGGCCCGGCTCGATCGACGACATCGTCACCATCGTCAACTACGCCCGCGTCAACGGCATCAAGATCGCGGTCAACGGCCAGGGCGGCACCGGCAACGACATCGAGTCGCACTCGGTGTACGGCCAGGCCCGCGTCCCGGGCGGCATCTCCATCGACGCCAAGGGCATGTCGAAGATCCTGTCCATCGGCGACAACTACGCCGTGGTCGAGGCCGGCGTGACCTGGGGCCAGCTGACCGACGCCACCCTCGCGCTCGGCAAGACCCCGCCGGCCCTGCCGGACTACCTGTACATCTCCGTCGGCGGCACCATCAGCATCGGCGGCATCGGCGGGACCGTGCAGAAGTTCGGCCTGCTCTGCGACACCGTCCAGGCCATCGACATCATCACCGGTGAGGGCAAGCTCGTCACCGCCACCCCGTGGCTGCGCCCCGACCTGTTCAACGCGGCGCTGTCGGGCGGCGGCCAGGTCGGCATCATCGTCCGGGTCAACGTCAAGCTGATGCCGGCGCCCAAGCGGGCGGTCATCTTCAGCCTGTACTACAACACGGTCGAGCAGTACCTCGTCGACTCCGAGAAGGTGCTGGCCGACGGCCGCTTCCAGGTCCACGCGGGCGAGATGCAGCGCACCCCGGACAACTCGGGCTGGCGCTACAAGCTGGAGGTCGGGGCCACCTACAACACGACCCCGCCGGACCGCAACAAGCTGCTGTGCGACCTGAAGGACGACCGGCCCTCCGCGGTCATCGAGGACGTGACCTACCGGGACTACATGTTCCGCCTGGACGCGTACGAGGAGTACCTGAAGTCGACCGGTCACTGGTACACGCCCAAGCCGTGGCTGAGCATGTTCCTGCCCGCGTCGAAGACCAAGGCGTTCATGAAGCTGGTCGAGCAGGAGATGAACGCCGACTCGCTCGGCGGCGGGTTCCTGCTCTTCTACCCGTACTTCACCTCGAAGCTGAAGCGCCCGCTGGCGATGCAGCCCAACGAGTCGGTGGCGTACCTCTTCGACCTGCTGCGCTTCCCCAACCCGGGCGAGCCCAACATCCAGGCCATGGTCGACCAGAACCGCCGGCTGTACGACATCGCGGTGGGCATGGGCGCCAAGCGCTACCTGGTGGGCTCCATCCCGATGACGACCGCCGACTGGAAGAAGCACTTCGGCAACCGCTGGACCGGCTTCGTCAACGCCAAGCGGAAGTACGACCCGAACAACATCCTCACCCCCGGCCAGGGCTTCGGCCTGATCTGACCGGGGCGAAGTCCGAGCGGCGGGGGCGGGGAGAGGGATCCCGCCCCCGCCGCGTGCTCTTATCGGAGGTAGTGATGACCACGTACGACCTGATCGACGAGGCGGTGATCGACGCCCCGGCGGACGCCGTCTGGGACGCGCTCGTCGCCGAGTTCCGCGGTGCCGAGAAGTGGTGGGTCCCGGCCAACACGTTCACCGCTGTCTCCGGCGCCCCCGACGAGGTCGGCGGCCTGGTGGGCGTGACCGTGCACACCAAGGGCTCCGACAAGAGCGGGCTGAAGCTGCGCTTCACCTCGCGCACGGTGGCGGTGCAGCCGGGCCGCCGGCTGGACATCGAGTACGTGGACGGGGTCTTCCGGGGCCCCAGCACCTTCCTGCTCGAACCCCTGGCGGACGGCCGCACCCGGATCTCGATGCACTTCGTCGGCACCCCCCACGGCTGGCTCAAGCTGCTCTCCAAGGTCGCGGACCTGGGCGCGGAGCACTCCAAGGGCACCCTCGCGGCCTTCGAATCGCTGGGCCGGCAGCTGTCGGCGGTGCCGCGGTGACGACGGCCCCCGAGCTCACCCACGAGCTGACGGTCCGTACGGACGACGACGCCGAGCTGGCGGTCACCGTCCTCGCCCCGCTGGCGGGCACGCCCGCGGCCGGCGACGTGGTCCTCGTCCACGGCTGGGCGCACTCCCGCCGGGCGTGGGGCACGGTCGCGGACCGGCTGATCCGGGCCGGCCACCGGGTGGTGCTGTACGACCAGCGCGGCCACGGCGCCTCCACGGAGGGCCGCACGCCGGTCTCGGTGGAACGCCTCGGCTCCGACCTGGCGGCGGTGCTCGCGGAGACGGGCGCACGCGAGGCGGTGGTCGTCGGCCACTCGGGCGGCGGTTTCGCGGCCCTGTCGTACGCGGTCACCTCGCCCTCGGCCGGCCGGCTGCGCGGTCTCGTGCTCCTGGGGACGGCCGCGCACGGCCAGGACACCCCGGACAGCGAGGTGAAGATGATGGGCAGCCCCGTCTTCTCCCGGGCCCTGCGCCTTCCCTGGCTGGGCCGCAAGCTGCTCGGCTCCACGATGGGCAAGGGCGTGGATCCCGTCGTCCTCGACGTCAACCGCCAGATGTTCGCCGTGACGCTCCCCCGGGTCCGGGCCGACTTCTTCCGCTGCACCCGCGGCTGGGACCTGCGCGGGGCGCTGGCCTCGGTCACGGTTCCGGCGGTCGTCCTGCACGGGGAGGCCGACAAGGTGATCGACATCGAGCTGGCGAAGATCCTCGCGGGCGCCCTGCCCGGTGCCCGCTTCGAACCGGTCCCGGACGCGGGCCACATGCTGCCCCTCGAACGCCCGCTCCTCGCCGTCTCCGCGGTCTCCGAGCTCGCCTCGCTCGCCCCGCGGTGAGGTGAGCCGGCCTTGATCGAGGAACTCCTGCCGCCGGGCGTCACGTCGTCGGAAGCCTTCGACGACGCGGCGCCCGCTCCGCTGTTCCCGGCCGAGGCGGCCCTGATGGAGGGCCGCCGGGCGCGCCGGCGCCGCCAGTTCGCGACGGCCCGCGCCTGCGCCCGGCGCTGCCTCACGGACCTCGGCGGCCGTCCGGTCGCCCTGCTCCCGGGCCCGGGCGGCGCCCCCCGGTGGCCGTCGGGCGTGGTGGGCAGCATCACCCACTGCGAGGGCTACCGCGGGGCGGTGGCGGCCCGGGCCTCCACGGTGTCGGCCCTGGGCATCGACGCGGAGCCGGTGGGCCCGCTCCCCAAGGGCGTGCTCTCCCTGATCACCTCCCCGGAGGAGCGGGCCGAGCTGGCCGAGCTCACCTCGGCCGACCCTTCCGTCCCCTGGGACCGCGTCTTCTTCTCCGCGAAGGAGGCCGCCTACAAGGCCTGGTACCCGGCCACCGGCATCTGGCTCGGTTTCCGCGACGCCACTCTCGCCCTCTCCGCCGCGGGCACCTTCGAGGCCACCCTGCGCCCGCCGGTCCCCACACCCGTCGACCCGGTGTACCGGGGCCGCTGGCTGGTCGGCCCGGAGCTGGTCCTGACCGCGGTGGCCCGCTGACCCGTTGACCCGCTGACCCGCTGGTGTGGCCGGGGCCGTCAGTGGTCGGCCAGGTGCCAATCCTGAAGGCCGGGGCGGGACAGGATGTCGGTGGCGATCCGGTTGACCTGGGTCGTGGTGGTTCCGGACGGTGCGGCGATCAGGAGGCGGGCGAGGTTCTCCTCGCATGCGCCGACCTCGGCGTGCCATCCGGCCGGCAGGAGGGCCACGAACCGGATCGCCGCGCTCTCCGGCGGCGCCGCGGGAGGACCGACGATCGACACCTGGTGGGATAAGTCCATTGGAAGGCTCCACATGAGGATGAGAAGAGACGGGGGCGTCCGGGCCCGGCTGCCTCGTCGCAGCCGGCCCGGACGGGATCGGGGGGCCGATCAGGCGGAGGTGCGGCCCTTGGTGCCCTTGGCGAGGCGGCTGACCAGCACGACGATCGCGACGGCCAGTGCTCCGCCGACGCCGTAGCGGACACCGTCGGCGGCGTCGCTGGTGAAGAGCACCGCCTCGACGCAGGCGAGCACGGCCAGGAGCGCGGCGAGGGAGGTGGTGGTGCGGGAGGCGGTGGCGGTGGCGGTCATCGGAGTTCCTTCCGGGTGGGGTGGGGTGGGCTCGGGTCGGGTTTCTGGCTGTACCGGCGTGTGCGACCGGTGGTTCGGGTGGCGCGGAAAGGTCAGTCCGTCAGCTTCATGGCCTGGCGGAACGAGAGCTTGCGGTCGGTCTGGAGGAGCGCCCGGCGGTACACCCGGCTGCTCACCCCGACGATGAACACCGCGGCGGCGATCGACAGGCCGAGCGCGGCGGCCGGCTCCCACCAGGAGGTCTCCCCCGCCAGGACGCGGGCCGGCATGGTGACGGTCGAGGTCAGCGGGATGAAGGAGAGGACCTCCCGGATCTCGCCGGACACGGTGACGCCGACGATGAACACCAGCGCGGTGATCGCGTTGACCGGGGTCGTGGTGGACTGGATGTCCTCGCTCCGTGTGGCGAGCGCGCCCGCGGCGGCGAACAGGCAGGCCAGGACCGCGATGCCGACGACGTAGAAGACGAGGAACCAGCCCAGGCCGGAGCTGATGTCGGCGAGGAAGTCCTGCTCGCCGGTGGCCAGCAGGCCGCCGATGCCGACCAGGCAGAACAGGGCCATCTGGGCGAGTGCCAGGAGGGTGGAGCCGACGATCTTGCCGACGAGCAGCGACCGCAGGGGCACGGAGCTGGCGATGAGCTCGACGATGCGGTTCTGCTTCTCCTCCACGACGCTGGTCGCCAGCGCCGCACCGAGCAGGACGGCCGCCAGGTAGAAGAGGAAGCCGAAGAAGTACGTGGTCATCCGGACCGCGCCCTCGGGCGTCTCGTCGGCCGAGAGCAGGACGTGCTCGACGTCCGCCCCCTGGCTGAGGGCCCCCAAGCTGGTGCCCGCGGCCTGCGCGTTCCGGTCGAGGGCGTTCGCCTGCACGGCGGCGCCGATCCAGGTGGCGGCGATGTCGTTCTGCCCGGTGTCGCCGAGCAGCGCCCACCGGCCGTTCTCGAAGAGCAGCCCGGCCTCGGCCTCACCGGACCGTACGGTCTCGCGCACCTGGTCGGCGGACGACTCCTGCCGGACCGTGATCTCGACGTCCTGGTCCGCCCGGACGGCCAGCTGCTCGGCCTGGCCGGCTATCCGGCCGGCCTCCTGGTCGGCCACCGCGACGGTGATCTTCCCCATCGAGTCGGCCAGGTAGAGCTGGAGTCCGATCGCGCCCACGATCAGGGCGAGGGTGACCAGCGTCGACAGCAGGAAGCCGCGGTTGGTGAGCTTCACCGAGATCTCGCGGGCGGCCACGATCCGCCAGGCGGCCGGGGTGGCCGTACGGGACGGGGGGCCGGAAGCCGCGGGGGTGCCCTTCGGCTCGGGCGCCGGCTCGGTCCGGGGTGCGGGGTTCGAAGTCACGGTGCTCATGCGGAGGTCATCTCTCGGTAGACGTCGGCGATGCTGGGAACGAGGGGGGTGAAGGCGTGCACGGCTCCCCGGCTCAGGGCCTGCGCCAGGAGGGCGCCGGGATCGGCGTCGGCGGTCAGCTCGACGCGGGCTCCGTCGGGGAGTTCCTCGACGTCGGTCACGCCGGGGACGGTGCGGGCCCAGCCGGCCGGAGCGCCGGTGACGAGCTGGTACCGGGGCTTGTCGCGGTGGCGGAGCTCGTCCGCGGTGCCCTTGCCGACGACATGACCGGTGGCCATGATCACCAGGTCGTCGCAGAGCCGCTCGACCAGGTCGAGCTGGTGGGAGGAGAACAGCACCGGGGTGCCGGCGGCGGCGTACTCCCGCAGCAGCTCGGCCATCGTGTCGACCGCGTGCGGGTCGAGCCCGGAGAAGGGCTCGTCGAGGACGAGCAGTTTGGGGGAGCCGAGCAGGGCGGCCGCGATCTGCACGCGCTGCTGGTTGCCCAGGGACAGGGACTCCAGCCGGGACTGGCTCTTCTCGGCGAGACCGAGGCGTTCGAGCAGTTCGAGGATGTGGCGGCGCGCGTCGGCCGTGTTCTGGCCGCGCAGCCGGGCCAGATAGACGAGCTGGCTGAGGACGGTCTGCTTCGGGTAGAGGCCCCGCTCCTCCGGCATGTAGCCGAAGTCCCTGCGGTCGGCGGCCGTGACGGGGGCGCCCTGCCAGCGTATCTCGCCGCCGTTCGAGGCCAGTACGCCCATGATCATGCGCATGGTGGTGGTCTTGCCCGCACCGTTTCCACCGACGAACCCGGTCAACCGGCCTGCGGACACTCGGAAGGACACCTGATCGACGGCGCGGTGACTACCGAAGTCGCGTACGAGTTCTTCCAGTTCCAGCATCTCTGTCTTCTCTCAGTTCGGTTGCTCAGTGGTTCGGGTGGGGGGTTGGAGCGGGCGGGCACCGGTGGGTCAGGGCAGCGGGTGGGCAGCCGCTTCCCGTGGGTCGTCCAGGCGGGCGGGGCAGCCGGTACGCTCGGCCGCCGACGCCAGCCGGGGCAGGTGCCAGCTCCACAGGTGGGTCTCGTCCATCCGCAGGTTCTGGTAGCCGGGGGCCACCACCTTGACGACGTGCCAGCCCATCGAGGCGACGGCCGGCGGAAGGCGCGGGGTCAGGTCGACGGCGAGGAGGCCCGCGCCGTCGGCGGTCAGGGCCCGCAGGATCTCCTGCGCCCCCAGGTCCCGCGCGGGCGAGGGAGCCGGGAGCGTGTCCGGCTCCCGGAAGCCCTCGACCCAGTCGCGCACGCTCTCGTAGGCGGCGCCGGTCAGCATGTGGCAGAGCCGGTCGTGCTCCGTGACGACCGTGCCGAGGTGGCCGGTCTCGCCCTGGGCGCGCAGCGCCCGCAGCGCAGCCCGTACCTGCCACGCCTCCTGGAACGCCTTGGCGGCGGCCTCGGCCGGCCGGGTCGACGCCTTCATTCCGACGGAGGCGAGCGCGCCCGGACCCTCCGGGTCGATCAGGAAGGCGGTCATGCACCAGAGGCCGGGTACGGCGGTGGGGATGCGGGCGAGCACCGGGGTGAGCCCCTGCGCGCGGGCCCGCTGCCACATGGCCCGCAGTCCGGTGTCGGCGGGCGCCGGGGTGTACGTCGGCAGGCGCAGCTGCCGGCCCCAGGCGACGGTGAGGGCGTCCCGCTCCGTCACCTCGATCATCGCCGCGGCGAGAGCGGTCCCGTGGCTCGCGCCGGCCGCGGCCCCGGACGGGCTCGGGTCGAACAGGTCGGCCCGGCGGGCGGGCCAGTCGACGAGGTCCGCGGGGACGAGGACGGGGGCGTCCGTGTCCAGGTCGCGGGCCTCGTACCAGGCCAGGACGGCCGTCTCGGCGTCCGGGTGCGACAGGGCGTGCCCCGGGTGGTGCGCGTACAGCGTCGTGCCGTCGAGGTCGGCCGCGGCGGCGAGGCGGGCGGGGTGGGCGGCCGAGGGATGCAGGGCGCGCCGCTCGACGGCCTCGCCCGCCCCGCGCAGCAGGGCGTCGATGCGGGAGGTGCCGCTGGCCCCGGCGAACCGGGCGGAGAGCGGGAGGTCCGGGAGCGCGGAACCCGCGGGGCCCGTGATGCCCTCGAACCCCTCCACCGGCTGGAGTTCGACCGCGCTGCTCCACAGCGGATCGCCGTCGTGCGGCGGCGTCAGCGCGTACTGCAGGGCGATGCCCGAGGCGGGGGCGAGGGTGGTCGGGACGTCGATCACCGTCGTGCCTCGGAGACGGCGGGGGCGAGGAAGGACAGGGCCGGGGCGTCGTCCCGCAGGGCGGCGAGGGCGAGGAGGACACCCGCCGAACCGGTGCCCAGGTCCGTGGAGAGGCGGTAGCCGTAGTTGCCGAGGAAGTCGACGCGGCCGGGTTCGGCGGCGAGAGCCTCCCAGCCGAGGGCTTCGAGGTGGAAGCGCAGGACATCCTGCTCGGTCTCGCTGCCGCCGTCCTCAAGGGCCAGGATCTCGCCGGAACGGCCGTGCAGGAGGCCGCACGAGGTGGAGTATCCGCCGCGCCGCAGGGTCACCAGCCGGCTCACGGCGGACTGGATCCGCTGGTCGTCGGGGGTGTGCCGCAGGACGGCGCGCAGGGCGAGCACGATGCCGGCGGAGCCCTCGAGCCCGGTGGCGAGGAAACGGTCGTCGAAGTCGGCGCCCTCGATGACCTCCAGTTCGGCGTGGAGTTCGGCCACGGCCCGCTCCAGCAGCTCGGTGCGTCCGGTGTGTTCGTGCAGGCGCAGCAGGAAGAGGGCTCGGCCGCAGCGTCCGTGCAGCAGTCCGACGCGCTGGGGCGCCGGGGTGTCGGACAGCCTGTCGGCGAGTTCGAGGGCCTGGCGCAGGCGCCGGTCGTCGCCCCTGCGGGCGGCCAGGTGCAGTGCGGTCAGTCCGAGGCCCGAGAGGCCGGTGGCCAGCGTCGATCCGACGTTGGCGTCGCATCCGGCGAAGGCCCGGTCCATGACCGCGTCGGCCGCGTCGGGGCGGCCGAGCTCCTCCAGGGTGTAGGCGACGCCGGCGAGGCCGGTGAGGAAGCCCGGGCCGTCGCCGTTGATCTGCTCGGCCTGGCCGAGCAGCCACTGGACGTGCTCGGCGGGCACCTCGGCACCGGCCCGGTGGAGGGCCCAGAGCACACCGGCCGCCCCGTACGCGAAGGTCACGCCTCCGTCGGCGACGATGAACTGCGAGACGTCGCCCGGGTAGAGACGGTCGGTCCGCTCGGGTGTGGCCGCCTGGATGATGGAGTCGGCCATCTCCGTGATCAGGTCCCCGGTGTCCGCGCCGGCGGCGGGCCAGGACACGCCGTACGCCGTCTTCGCGCCCAGCACGTCTTCGCCGAGGCCGCGTTCGATCCGGCGGACGAAGGACTCGGGGAGGGGGAAGTCCCGGACGGCCGCGTCAATCAGGGTGCGGATCTTCTCGGTGCCCCACGGCACGACGTGCGGCATGGGGACGAACATGGTCAGCCGGAGCACGTCGAGCGCGAACAGGTCGACGGCGGGGCCCCGGAGGTGGTCGGGGGCCCGGAAGCCGAGGGAGCCCATGGCTTGCGCGCGCATCTCCTCGGCGGGGGTGGCGGTCTCCATGTCGATGAAGGCGACGGTGTCGTCGGGGCGGACCAGGACGTTGCCCGGGTGCAGGTCGCCGAAGACCACACCGCGCTCGTGCATGGCGGCCACGCCTTCGGCGATCTGGCCGAGGATGTGCAGCGCCCAGGCTGTGTACTGCGCCCGGGCGTGGGCCGTGTTGTCGGTGGTGCCGTAGGGGTGGCGGAGGCGTACGAGATCGGTGAGGGGGGTGCCGTCGACGTAGTCGCGGGCCAGGAAGAGGTGTTCGTTCCCCCTGCGCACGTCCCTCAGGGCGGGGACGGCCGCGAGACCGGAGAGCCGGGACAGCGCCCAGTGCTCACGCTCGAGGCGGGTGACGGCGTCTTCCCCGGCCGCGTCGAGGCCGGCGAGCGGGCGGGCTTCCTTGAGCAGGATCTCGGTCCCGTCACGCTTGTCGACGGCCCGGTAGACACCGCCCCCGTTGGAGAAGTGCAGGGCCTTGTAGACGCGGAAGGGGAAGTCGGCGAGGGTGCGCCCGCGGCGCTCGGCGGCCGCCTCCTCCAGGAAGGGAGGGAGGGTGACCCAGGCGGGGGGACGGAAGCCGGGACGCCGCTCATCGGGGACGAGTTCCCCGTTCGGTGCGGTGATCGCGGGTACCAGGGTGCCGTCCTTGAGCCGGGCGTTCTTCAGCACGAAACCACCGTAACGCACGTACAACGGGCCTTGCTTCCAGCGCAGATCGCTCAGCACGGAGGGTGCCGGGGTCCCTCCGACCAGGGCGTCCAGGTCGTCCAGGGTCTCCCGCAGGGCCGTCTCGTCGACCGGGTAGATGGTGATGAACTTCCCGCTGGCGGTGCGGTCGCCGTACTTGCTGCCGCGTCGGCTGAGCGTTTCCGCGTCGGAGATGTACTTGAACATCAGCCCGTGCTCGACGCAGTACGGGGCGACGGCGTCGAGGAGTTCGGCGGCGTTGTCGGGGGAGGCCGCGACGTGGATCTTCCAGCCCTGGTCGGGGGTGTGGGAGTCGGGCGGGAGGCAGACGGTCCACTCCCGTCCTCGGGTGGCGGTCCAGCCCTCGGGCAGGGTCCGTCCCTCGTGGAAGTCCGCGCCGACGGATTCGGCGGCGGGGGCGTCGTAGAACAGCGAGTCCGCGCGGCAGAAGTTGATGAACCGGGTGTCGAGCACGGTGTCTCCAGGGTCAGAAGGGCAGGAACGGAAGCACGTAGGTGCGGTGGAGGGACTTCCACAGGGGCACGCTGCCCAGATCGACCTCGGCGGTGCCGGTGGCCGGCGTGGGGGTGCGGTCGAGGTCCAGCGGGAAGCCCAGCGAGTCCATGCCCACGGCGCTTCCCAGGTCGACGGGGAAGTAGGTGGAGACCGGGACTTCGGTCTCGGAGGCCGGTGCGGATCCCACTCGGGCGGTGGCGACGGTGTCGTGCAGCACCAGGCCGTTCGTCTTCAGCGTCACCTGCTGGCCGGCGCGTACGAGCTCGGCGGAGGAGCCCTGCGGCAGGACGAGCCGGGTGCCGGAGGCGTCGGTGACGTAGGCCGCGGCCACCGTCTGATGGGTCGGCAGGAACAGCGCGGCGCATCCGGCGGCGGCCAGCACCGCGCAGACGGCTGCGACCCGGACCCGGTGGACTCCGGCGGCCTTCACCTCGGCGGAGAGCCGCAGGGCGCCGCGGATCAGCATCCACGCGATGTACATGAGGCCGGAGGCGGCCAGGAAGAGTCCGACCCAGCCGACCCGCTGGAGGGTGCCGAGCCAGGTCTGGAGGGCGGTGCTCAGGAAGTACACGGGGAAGGCGAGGCAGGCGAAGCCATACGCGACGGTCCAACGGGTGGGCAGTTCACGCTTGTACGTGCCGCCGAACAGGATCCGGGCGAGCGTGCGGCGGGCGTCGGCCATGGCGCGGTCGCGGAGGTAGGGGACGTCCACGTGGCTCATCAGGGCGATGTAGCCGTCGAGCTTGATGAACGGCGTCAGGTTCAGCAGGGCCGTTCCGTAGCTGGTGACCGCGAAGAAGAGCAGGCAGGTCTTGGCGGTGCCGTCCTCGAGGGTCCAGGCCACGAGGGCCGAAGCGGCCGCGAGGGACGTCTGGACCGCGGGCCCGGCGAGGGCCGTGTGGACCCGCTGCCGGCGGTCCGGGAGGCGCCAGGCGTCCGAGACGTCGCAGAAGAACGCCGGCATCAGGTAGAAGAGCATGACGCCGATGCGCGAGGGGCGGCCCCCGTAACGGATGAGGACGGCGGCGTGGCCCAGCTCGTGGATGGAGACGCCGATCAGCAGCGCGAGGAGCACTCCGGTGAAGGAGACCGCGGAAAGCGGGCTGTTCAGCGTCACCTGGACCGCGTCCCGCTGGGCGACGAGCGCGACGACACCGAGCAGAACGCACAGCATCCCGGCCGCCACCACCCCCCGGGAGAAGAGACGGGCGAACACCGGGCGCAGGGCCTGCATCGTGCGCCCCGGCCGCAGCACCGTGAGCTGGAGCGTCATCGGGGGGACGATCTGGAAGCGGGGGGCGACGGTGGGCGCGGGGGTCTCGCCGTCGTCGAGCATCTTGAGGGAGTCGAGCCGCGAGATCGCACTGCTCACCCGCTCGGCGCTCCAGGCGCCGCCCAGCCGGGCGGCGAGGGCCTCGTGGTCGCGTTCCCCGTCGAGCTCCCGGACCAGGTCCGCGACGTGCTCGGTGATCCGTACGTAGCGGGCACCGTGCTGGAGGACCCAGTTGCCCTGCCCGTCGGTGGGCGAGTGGACCTCGGCGCTCGGGGCGAGGCGGGGGCGGCACGCGTGGTCCGGGATGGTGGGTGGCGGGGGGCTCATGACAGCGCTCACTGGCGTTTCCTTCACGGGACGGCTTCGGGGAGGGGGAGAACGCGCGGCGCCCTTGCGGTGGTCCGGCCGGCCGGGCCGGCCGGACCACCGCAGATCCTCGGTGTCACCCGAGTGGGGTTCCGAGGTGCGGAGGGGAGTCGGCTACTGCGTCTCCCGCCGCGTCAGTGCGCTCGCCGGTGTCGCTCTCAGGTGAGCGTGATGGAGGTGGCGACGGAGGCGCTGATGCCGACGCCGATGGAGACACCGGTCCAGAAGCCGGGGGCTTCCAGGGTCTCCAGCTCCTGCATCTCCAGCTCGACGAGCTCGGCGTTCTCGATGGTCTTCAGGTTCTCAGCCATGTCGGTTTTCCTTTCAGAGGTGTTCTTGTGGTTGGTGTGAGTGGTGCGGGTGGTACGGATCAGGTCAGGGAGACCGCGACCGAGATGCCGACCGAGACGCCGGTGGAGAAGGCGACGCTCCAGGTGCCCCAGCCCGGGGCCTCCAGGGCCTCCAGCTCCTGCATCTCCAGCTCGACGAGCTCGGGCTTCTCGAAGGTGTCCAGGTTCTCGCTCATGTCATTTCCTCTCTCGGCTGTGCGACGGATGTCGTGGGGTGACGGTGGTACTGGGCGGATCAGGTCAGCGTGATCGAGACGCCGACCGAGACGCCGGTGGAGAAGGCGACGCTCCAGGTGCCCCAGCCCGGGGCCTCCAGGGCCTCCAGCTCCTGCATCTCCAGCTCGACGAGCTCGGGCTTCTCGAAGGTGTCCAGGTTCTCGTTCATGTCATTGCCTCTCTCGGCTGTGCGACGGATGTGCTGGTACGGATCGGGGTTCCCCCGGCTGCCGCGCGGCCCACGGGGGCGGGGCGGGGCGGCAGCCGTCGGGGGTGTCCGGCCGTGCGCGGGGCACGGCGCGGTGGACCGGGCGGCCGGAGCCGGCTCGATCAGGTGAGGCTCCAGGCGACGGAGACGATCGAGATGCCGACGCTGACGCCGACGCTGGTGGCCCAGCCCGGGGCCTGTACGGGCTCCAGCTCCTGCATCTCCAGCTCGGTGCCGAGCTCCTGCAGCTCCTGCTCGACCAGGTTGTGCTTCGCCATGACGTTCTCCTCTGTTCCGTGCGCCCCGGCTTGTCCGGGGGCGCTGTCGGTGGGGTGGTGCGGTTGGTGCTGTGCTCCTCCGGGTCAGGCGCTCAGGCCGCCGAGAGGGGTTCGGGGGAGCCGGCCGCGGTGGCGGTCGGCTCGGTGGCCTCGGCGAGGAGCGCGACGACGTCGTCGGCGCTCAACCCGGCGAGGGTGGGGAGTCCGGCGCCCCAGGCCCGCACGCTGCGCAGGGCGATCCCGCGGCGGAGCTGTGGGGAGAGGCACACGGTGCGGTCGATCCGCCAGCGCAGCATCAGCTGTTCGAGGCCGTCGTCGGGCCGCGGCGCGAGCCAATCGGCCTGCTGCCTCAGCTGCTCCCAGAGGCGGTGGATGCGGTCGGCGCTGCCGAAGCGGGTGTCTCCCCGCAGGGCGCAGCGCCACACGACCGGCCACAGGGCGGAGACCGCGCGCATCTTGGCCAGGCCCAGCGTGGTGGAGAGCTCGTTGGCGAGGGCCCAGCACTTCACCGCGTACGGGCTGCGGCCGACGTTGATGGCTCCGCGCTGGCTCTCGGCGCTGAGCTTGGCGACCCGCAGCCGCCCCGGTGCGGGGGCGGGCAGGCCGGCGGCGATGTGCCGGGCCAGTTCGTCGCCGGCCGCGAGCAGCCGGCCCGCCAACTCCTCGACGGCTGCGTCCTGTTCCGGGAGGTCGAGGGTGTCGCTGCTGTACGGGATGACGGTCCTGAAGATCGCTTCGAGGACGCCGTCCAGGACGAGGGGCCCCGGGAGGGTCTCGGTGGCCTCGGGCA
Organism: Streptomyces sp. NBC_01351; assembly: GCF_036237315.1. GTDB lineage: Bacteria > Actinomycetota > Actinomycetes > Streptomycetales > Streptomycetaceae > Streptomyces. The sequence continues at coordinate 184,264 of NZ_CP108358.1, forward strand.
CCCAGAGGGCGGCTCGGGGACGCAGGCACTCCCCCATCGCGATGCGCTTGCCGTCCTGGTGCGGGAAGCAGGCCACGGGTCCCGCCTCGCTGCCGGTGCCCAGGGTGGTGGGGACCGCGAGGACCTCGGCGTGCTCCCCCCAGGAGAGCGGGAGCGCCACCAGTCCGCTGCGCTGCCCGGAGGTGAGGTAGCGGAGGAGTTCGGGGCGGCGGCCGACGGCGGCCGAGAGCTTCGCGAAGTCGAGGGTGCGTCCCCCGCCGACGCCGACGACCAGCTCACCGGGAGAGAGCCGGGAGGCGAAGGATGCGACGGCCGGCATCCCTCCGTCCGCCGGGGTGACCGCACGGGTGGGCGTGAACCCGGCGCGGGCGACCTCGGCGTGGATCTTCCGGGTGACGGCGTGGGCGGCCACGGCCGGGTCGGCCAGGACGGTGACGCCGGTGGGACGCAGATCCCGCAGCAGCCCGGGGATCCGGTCGTAGGTGTCGAGGGTGGCGGGCATGGGTTCAGCTCCTCGCGGCCAGGGCGGTCGCCGGCGCCTGCAGGCTGTCGAGGCCCTCTTCGACGCAGGTCATGAGCTCGGCGACCTCGGCACGGCTGTACGTGAGGGAGGGCACGAGCTGGATGCCGGAGGGACCGGGGTGGACGATGGCGCCCGCGTGCCGGATCCGGGTGATGAGGTCGGCGACGTCCGTTCCGGCCAGGGCGCGGCCGTCGGGGTGGGTCAGGTGCAGGGTGCGGAAGCAGCCGATGCCGGTGGCGTGCGTGGCGAGCGGGTGCCGCTCGACCAGTTCCGAGAGCCCCTGCTGGAGCCAGGCGGCGACGTTCCGGCCCGCCGTCACCGCGTCGAGGCGCTCCATTTCGGCGATGGTGGCGCTGATGGCGGCGCAGGCGAGGGCGGTCGCGCCCTGGGTCTCGGCGTGGGCGAACATCGTGTCGTGCTCGACGAGGGCCCGGGTCACCCGGTGGGACATCACCAGGGCGGCGGCGGGGCAGGACCCGTTGGTCAGGCCCTTGGACGTGACGAGCACGTCGGGGAGGCCGGGCCAGCTCTCGGAGGCGAAGTAGCTTCCGGTGCGGCCGAAGCCGGTGGCGACCTCGTCGGCGACCAGGAGGAAGCCGTACTCGTCGCGCAGACGGCCCAGTTCGGACACGAACGACTCGTCGAGCGGGACGGTGCCGGTGCCGAGGACGGGTTCCACGACGACCGCGGCGACCTGGCCGCCGAGAGCGGCCATCAGCCGGCCGAGTTCGGCCGTGTCGTTGGGGGTGACGTGGCGGATCAGCCGCTGGTCCACTCCGTAGACCCGCTGCCCCAGGTCCTCGCCGGTCAGGGCGAAGCCGCCGAAGGTCAGTCCGTGGAAGCTGCCCCGGAGGGCGACGACCAGGTTCCGTCCGGGCCGGCCCTGTACGGCGTGGTAGATCCGGGCCAGTTTCATGACGGCGTCGTTGGCGACGCCGCCGCCGGTGGAGAAGAGCACCCGGGCGTAGTGGTCGGGCCCGCAGACCCGCAGCAGGTCCTCGGCGGCGCGGCGTGCGTAGCTGTTCTCGAAGCGGAAGGCTCCGAGGTAGGAGGCGTGTTCGGCGGCTTCGGCGATGGCCGCGGCGATGCGCGGGTTGCCGTACCCGAGGTTCACGTTCCAGAGCCCGCTGTCGGCGTCGAGTGCGGTGCTGCCGTCCGCGAAGGTGACGCGGTGTCCGGTCGCGCCGACGGCGCAGAGGCTGTCGTCACCGTGGCCGGAGGGCGGTATGAGGTAGGGCCAGAGCGCGGTCATCGGGAGGCTTCCGTGGTCAGGAGCGTCACGTGGTGACGCTCGCCGGGCGGGGAGAGGGGCAGGCGGGAGGTGATGGTCAGGCCGGATGCGGCGAGCTCTTCCTCCAGGCGCGGCAGGTCGAGGACGGCCACCCGGTCCGTGCAGACCGTGACGGGGCTGTCGTCCTGCGGCGGGTCGGCGGGGAGCAGGGTGACGGTGCGGCTGTCGGCGCCGGCGGGCCAGTGCTCGTAGAGCTCGTAGACGGTGCCGCCGGCTCCGGTGACCCGTACGGCCGTCTCGTCGGGGCCGTCGCCGTCGCCCCGTTCCAGGACGGTCAGGAGGAACCGGCCGCCCTCGGCCAGGTGCGCCAGCACGCTTCGGTACAGGCCCGCGCGGCCCTCCTCGTCCAGGAGCGAGAGCGAGGTGGTGCCGAGCAGGATGTGCGGGAAGCTCCGTCCGAGTGCGAAGCGGGACATGTCGCCCCGCACCACGGTGCAGCGGGCCCGCATCGACGCCGGAGCCCTGTCGAGTTCGGTGCGCAGCAGGGTCAGCATGTCGGCGGACAGGTCGAGGGCGGTGACCTCCCGGCCGGTGGCGAGCAGCGGCAGGGTGAAGCGTCCCGAGCCGGCCGCGAGGTCGAGCACGGGGCCGGGCGTGGTCCGCACGGCGGTCAGCAGGGCCCGGGTCTCCGGGTCGTCGTAGGTGGCGAGGTCGTGGTAGAGAGGGGCGCCGAGGGCGTCGTACAGACCGCAGACGCGGGCCCTGTCGCCGAGCTCCGCCGTCCGGCGGGCGGCGAGGGTGGTGCCGGCCGTCGTGGGGGCCATGGTCAGGGCGCTCATCGCGCGGCCGCCGGGACGCGCACCGGTACGGGCAGCGACAGGGCGTGCCGGGCGAACAGCTCGGCCAGCTGGTCCACTTCGTCGGCGGGGACGAGGTCGCCCACCTCTCCGGACGTCGCGAGCAGGCACTCCAGGGCCCGCGCTGCCCGCCGGTCGACGGCGAACAGGCGGCTGCCGGCCACGACGTACGCGTCCTCGTCCCCGTAGAGCACGATCGGCAGGGTCGGGTCCGCCAGGTCGGCGGCGGCGCCGGCCGCGGCGAGCTCGGGCGTCAACCGGGAACCGAACCCGGAGACCCGCAGGCCGGTGACTCCGCGGGCCATGAGGCTGCGCAGGGCGGTGACGGCTTCGAGGTAGCGGGCCAGGAAGGGGCGGCTGCGCAGGGCGTCCGCCCGTGTCTCCGCCGGGAGTACGGCGTCCAGCGCGGCGGCGCCGGGTCCGGTCCGGGCGAAGCGTTCCGTGAGGGTGTCGAGGCTGTCGTCGACCGTGCCGAGCACCGCTCCGGTGGGGCTGGTGGACACCTGTCCGTCGCGGTCGGCGTAGAGGCGCAGGGCCGGTCCGTCCACCGGGTCGTGAGCACCGCTCAGGGCGGCCGGGTCGGCGAGCAGCACCGAGGAGGTGATGAGGAACTCGGGGAAGACGCCCTCGGTGAGCGCCCGGTCGGCGTCGGCGAGGAAGGCCTCGAAGTCGTTCTGGTCGAAGACGCGGACGACGGTCGGCCCGAAGACGGTCATGAAGGGGCTGGCGGCGTAGGCATGGGTCTGCAGGAAGAAGTCCTGGCCGTTGGAGAACTCGTCGCCGGGCTCCGTGAGGCTGCCCTGGTAGCCGACGGCGGAGGCGGGGCCGCCGGTGCCGTCGTCGGGTGCCAGGAGGAGGGTCCGGGGGCCGACGAGCCCGGCGGCCGTGACGGCGGGGATGTGCGCCGCGTCGGCCAGTACGAGCGTGCCGACGCCGGCGCCGGGGGGCCCGGCGAGCGGGGAGGCGGTGGCCCAGGAGATGAGGTGCTGCTTCAGACGTCCACGATCTGTCATGTCCATGCCAGAGAATCCTTTACTGGTCTGCTTCCCCTCTGCCTCCGGGCAGCAGGGAATCGAGTTCGGCGGCGAAGGTGCGCCCCGGCGACGGCGCGGCCGGGCACGGCGCGGCCGGCCGGTCAGCCGGTCAGGCCTTCAGACGGCCAAGCGTTCAGTCGGTCAGTGCTGCGGTGCCGTGACGGCCCGCAGGATCGCCGACAGGTCGGCGAGCGACTCCTGGGTGCCGAAAAGCTTGTGAACGGCGGTGGTGTTCAGGACGATCTCGTCCACCCCCACCTCTTCGTAGGCCCGGAGGGCCTTGACCACCTGCGGCAGATCGCCTCCCGCGAACGCGCCGGTCTCCACGACCCCGCGCGCCACGTCCTCGATCCGCCCGGAGCCGACGTCCACACCCGCCCGGCCGAGCATGTCCAGGTAGTGCGGGGCCCCCATGTGCGCCGCGTTGCCGGCCAAAGCCAGCCGTTCGGGCCCGTCGCCCTCCCGGCCCTCCTTCTCCAGCCCCGTCGGAACCATGGCGACGACACGGGGCAGTGACGTCCGCCCCGCCCGTTCGGCGCCTTCGGCCACCGCGGGCATGATGACGTCCCTCAGGTATCCGGGCGGCGTCAGCCACGTGATCACGACGTCCGCCACCTCGCCCGCCAGCCGCGCCATCGCCGGCCGCAGCACTCCCAGACCCACGTCGACCCTGGGCGCCGCGACCGGAGCCAGCTGCCCGCGGAACGTCAGGTGCGGACCGTCCATGACGACCGTCTCGCCGTCGAGCAGACGGCGCACCGCCGTCACGTACTGGCGCGCCACCTGGAGCGGCTTCTCGTACGCCGCGCCGAGGATGTTCTCCTGGAAGGCCTTGGCTCCCGGACCGAAGCCCGCGATCACCGGTTCCCCGGTGGCCAGCGCCACGGACCTCGCCTGCAGCGCGGCCTCGTACGGGTGGCGCAGGGGCATCAGCGTGACACCGAAGCCGGTCGGAACCCGGAACCCGGCCCCGGCCAGACCGGTGAAGGTCTGGTGGGGCTCCATCACCATGGCCTGCCCCTGCCAGAGGCGGGTCGCCCCGGTCCACCGGACCAGTCCGGCGAAGGGGAGGGCCTGCTCCAGGCGCCGGGGGACGCACGGGAGGAGCACGGAGTAGTCGGTCATGGCGTCGGGTTCTCCTCGGTCGTGGTGTCGGGCCGGCCGCGGCCGCGGACTACTTCCAGTCGTTGTTGTTCTTCGGCAGCGGCACCACGTCGGGCAGCAGATCGCCGACGAGTTCGAGCAGCGCGAGGGGGTTCAGCCCAGGGGCGAACGCCGTACCGTTCCCGGTCCCGCGCTCCGCCGCCGTCTCCGCCACGCTCTCCGCCGCCGTCCGGCTCTCCGCCGGCTGCTCGGCGGCGAAGGCGGTGCCCTGACCGGCCAGGGCGATCATCCCCGCGGTCAGCAGGCCGACGAGGGCCTGTCCACGACGACGGGACGACAGCGTGCTGCGGGACGTGGAGCGGTTCACAGGTATCTCCCCCATGCTCGGCGCGTTGTTCGTTCTGCGCTGTTCGTGCTTCCTTGCAAGAACGACTCTGCCGTCTGGCGGGGGCCGCCACGAGGCCAAGTGCGCGCAGCTTGCTGCACGCACGCGTTCCTCAAGCTGCAGCCGCTCCCCTCCCCACCTGCCCAGTCCTCGCCGAAGCCGTCGTCCGTACCGGGGCCAACGGCCACAAAGCAACAACAAGATCAGCCGTTGACAGCCGGGTGAGGGCGTTTGAGGATTCCAGGGACTGCTGGGGTGTGATCAATCGTCAACAGGGGGAAACAGATGGGCAATCTGCTCGATTTCTTGGGCGTGAACGAGGAAGAGGAGCGCTTGTACCGCGCCCTCCTGCGTCGCGACTCGTCCTCGCCCGTCCCCGGCTCCCGGGAACCCGATCCGGACACCCCCACGCCGGCCGAGGAGCAGGCCCTCGACAGGTTGGTGGTGCTGGGGCTCGCCACCCGGAACACCCACGGCGCGGTACGCCCGGTCCCTCCGCCCCGGGCCGTGGACGCCCTGATCGACGGCCGTCTGCGCCGTCTGCGGGAGGACTTGGAAAGCGAGACCACGCGGCACGGGATCATCGAGTCCCTGTTCCTGGAACGCTGGACGGCCGAGCCGTCGGCACGCGCGGACGCGGACGACGACAGCCAGATGATCACGGCGCTGCACGGGATCGAGGCGGTCCGGGAAGCCATCGACAAGCTGACCTTCTTCGCCCGGACCGAAGACCTGACCACGGAGCCGACCGGCGTCCTGACCGAGGAGTCGATCGCCGTCTCGCACCCGATCAACATGCGGTTGCTGCGCCGTGGCGTGCGCATGCGCATGATCATGGGGTCGGCGATCATGCAGGACGACACCACGCTCGCCTACATGCGCGACCTGGTCTCCCACGGAGCCGAGGTCCGGGTCTCCCACCATCCGATCGAGCGCGTGATCATCGTCGACCGGTCGGCCGCGCTGACCCCCATCGACCCGTCCCACACCTCGGTGGGAGCGCTGCTGGTGCGCGAGACCGGCCTGGTCTCCACCCTGGTCACGCTCTTCGAGCGCATGTGGGAGGCGGCGCAGGAACTCCCCGGTGAGGAAGCGGACATGCCGTCCGCCATCGAACGCGAGATCCTCGCCATGCTCAGGGAAGCCGACAAGGACGAGACGGCGGCGCGGCGCCTCGGGGTGTCCGTGCGCACCTACCGCAAGCACCTGGCCACCATCATGCGCCGCCTCGGCGCCGCCAACAGGGTGGAGGCCGCGCTCCTCGCGCACGAAAAGGGCTGGCTGAACTGAGAGGGGCTCCGCGGGCCGGGTGAGGTGACCGGGACCGTACGGGCCTCAGGGCGCGGGCAGCACCACCGTGCGCGGCGACTGCCCGTCCGGGGGCGGGGCGGCCGCGGAGACGGCGCCGGCTCCGGCGCCGCTGCGGAACTCCTGGGGGCTGATGCCGCGGACCCGCTTGAAGGCGGTCGAGAGGGCGAACGCCGAGCTGTAGCCCACGCGCCGGGCCACCGTGGCGACCGTGGCGTCCGGTTCGCGGAGCAGGTCGGATGCCAGGGCGAGACGCCAGCCGGTCAGGTAGGCCACCGGGGGCTCGCCCACGATGTCGGTGAACCGGCGGGCCATGGAGGCCCGCGAGACACCCACCTTCAGGGCGAGTTCCGCGACGGTCCAGCCGTGCGCCGGGTTCTCGTGGAGCAGCCGCAGCGCGGGTCCGACCACGGGATCGCTCTGGGCCCGGTACCAGGCGGGGGCGCCACTGCCGGGCGCCGCCAACCAGGTCCGCAGGACCCCGATCAGCAGGAGGTCCAGGAGCCGGTCGAGGACGATCTCCTGCCCCGGTTCGTCCTTGGAGATCTCCGAGGTCAGCAGGGTGACCAGGGTGTTGTCGGCTGCCTCGGCCGGGCGTACGAGGATGGTCGGCAGCGCGCTGAGCAGCCGGCGGCCGATCTCGCTCGGCGCCTGGTAGGTGCCGCTGAGCATGACCGCCGAGCCGGCGTCCTGAAAGCCGTCGCCCCAGGTGCGTACGCCCAGCGCCATGGTGTCGGTGACGTCCTCCCCCTCCTCTGTGCTGCACCGCTGCTCCGGGCCGACGGTGATCTGGACCGGAGTGTCCCGGGAGTCGGCGACCGCGTAGGCCTCGGGGCCCCGTACGACGGCCACGTCGCCCGGCCGGATCTGCACCGGGTCGGCGTGGTCGGGGAGCAGCCAGGCGTTGCCGCGCACCATCGTGACGACGGAGAGCGGGGCCCGGTCCTCGACGCGCAGCGACCAGGGCGGGTTGAAGACGGACTTGAGGAGGAAGGCCCCCCGGGCCTTCGGCCCTTCCAGCAGACCGGTCAGCGTGTCCATGCGAACATCCTCTCCGGAGTCTGCGAACTCTCCAAGGGCACGGCGAAGCGCCCGCTCTGCCGCGGGGGACGGAGAGAGAGCGGGCGCCGTTCGCGGGGGTGGAACCGGTGCTGCGACAGGGCTGCCTACGCGGCGGCCGACGCGCGGCCGTGCAGGGTCATCACGCGGCCCAGCGCGGCGAGGGCAGCCGTACAGGCCACCGTGCGCACGACGTTGCCGGAGGTCCAACGGCCGCCGAAGCGGGAGCGGGCCGCCGAGACGTCGGCCCCGGCCCGTGCGAGCTGGTTGTTGAGGGGGATGTTCACGATCGCCGTGACCAGCAGCGACAGCCCGTACAGCGCGAAGGCCACCCAGCCCCAGCGCGCGGCGTCGGGGCGGCCGCCGCGCTGCTGCTGTGCTGCCGCGACCCCGGTCGCGAGGAAGGCGCCCAGGAACAGCAGGCCGAACAGGCCGTTGTCGATGGCCTCGTTCATGTTCCGCATCGCGGTCACGTACGTGTGGTCGTCGCCGCGGCCCAGGCCCGGCATCACCGAGATGTCGAAGGCGAAGTAGAGGCCGGCCATCAGGCCGGTGCCCACCGTCGCGGCCACCAGGGTCACGGATTGCGTCGTCGTGCTGGTCACGTCAGGATTCCCTTCAGCGTGCGCTCGTACCGCCTCTTCAACAGCGTCGCACCGATCAGCCGGACGGGCGGCGGAATGGTCGCGGAGACGTGGGCGACGGAGCGGCGGCTCGCGCCGTCGAACATCCACGGCTGGAGGTACGTCATCACGCGCATGGGGGCGCTGGAGACGACCTTGCGCTCCTCGGCCAGGTAGGCGCGTTCGCCGAGGCGGTCGAAGACCGGGAAGACGATCCGCTCCTCGTCGCGGAGGTGGTCGCGCAGCACGCCTTCGAAGGTCGAGGCGGCGCGGACCAGGTCCTCGCCGCGGCGGTCTATCGCCGTGGACACGGCCGCCATGGCCGCGTCGAGTTCCTCGTGGTCCTCGTGCAGTTCACGTGCCTGGGCGTCGAAGTCGGCGTCCCTGCGGCGCAGTCCGGGCCACAGGACGTCGTCCTCGCTGATGTGGTGCCATTCGACGACCTCGCGGAACCTCTGCCACCACTCGGCTCCCGATCCGTTCCACGCGGGGGCGGCGGTGCGCAGCCGGGCCGCGTCGCGTCGCATCGCCATGTGCATCAGGGCGAAGCCGTGGAAGTGCGGGGGAAGTGATTCCAGTCCGTTTTCGCTGGAGAACGACTTGGGAGTGGGCACGGGAGCCTCCTGCCGGTCGGTCGTGCGTGGTGCGGGGGTGGTGCGGCGGTGCGGTGGTTCTGTGGTGCGGTGGTTCTGTGGTGCGGTGGTTCTGTGGTGCGGTGGTTCTGTGGTGCGCCGGCGCCTCCCCGAAGGCCCTGCGTACCGGGCGGCGGCCGTACCAGAGTCGCCGCCCGGTAAACGGGCACAAGGGGAAGTGCTCGTGGTGCGCGGTGGTCAGACGTTCCAGACGCCGGTCTTCGCCGCCTCCCGGGCGAAGTCCGCGAAGTCCTTGGGCTTGCGGCCCAGGGCCTCCTCCACGCCGTGCACCAGGTGCGCGTTGCGGCCGTCGAGGATCATCGTGAAGAGGTCGGCGAACTCCTCCGGGAGGCCGTTCTCGCGCAGGACCGCGCGGTACTCCTCGTTGGTGACGGAGATGTACTTGATCTCGCGGCCGGTGGCCTTCGACAGCTCGACGGCGACGTCGCTGTAGCTGAGCAGGCGCGGGCCGGACAGCTCGTAGGTCTTGCCGATGTGCTTGTCGTCGGTCAGCGCGGCCACGACGACGTCCGCGATGTCGTCGGCGTCGACGAAGGCCTCCACGGCGTCACCGGTCGGCAGGGCGATCTCGCCGGCCAGGACGGGCTCCAGGAAGAAGCTCTCGTTGAAGTTCTGGTTGAACCAGCTGGAGCGGACGATGGTCCAGTCCGCGCCGGAGGCCTTCAGGTTGTTCTCGCTGACCTCCGCGGCCTCCTCGCCGCGGCCCGACAGCAGCACCAGGCGGCGCGCGCCGTTGGCGACGGCCACCTTGGAGAACTCGGCAACCTGCTCGGCCGCACCCGGGAAGGCGAGGTCGGGGTAGTAGGTCACGTACACCCGGTCGACGCCCTGCAGCGCCGGCACCCAGGTGGAGGGCTCGTGCCAGTCGAATGCGGGCTCGCCGCTGCGGGATCCGATGCGGACCTGGCGGCCCTGGGCGGAAAGCTTCTCGGCGACGCGGCGTCCGGTCTTGCCGTGGCCGCCGATGACGAGGGTGATGTTCGTGTTCTGAGTCATGAGTACAGTCAATTCCAGTCTCGTGAGACGGGCCATAGCCACAAAGCTCAGTTCCATGTGCGTGCGTCTACGAGTGGTCGTCTCGGAGCACGACTGGGAAAGTGCGGCTTCGGTATGAGCCCGAGAATCGTAGGCATGCCCAGGGGGCCCCGGCCAGGCCGTCCCGAGCCATCCTCGACCCCCTCTGGACCCGGCTTCCACCGGCCTTCGAGCGGCTCCCGACATGCGCCTGACCGGTCCTGTACGGCGGGACTTGAGCGGTTCTCCAACGCCGCCCGACACCATCGGGCTTGGAGTAACGACCCGCCCGCTGGGAGGCCGCATGAACGCCACTCCGGACCATCCGGAGCTCGACCAGTTGTCCGCCGACCTGGCCGGCCTGCTCGGACGGATCGGGCTCGACCCGGCCGGCGAGTGGCCCGCGGGCCGGGACCGCATCGACGTCCGTTTCGCGGCCGCGGCCGCCCGCCACCCGGGCCGGATCGCCGCCCAGGACGCGGAGGAGAAGGCGACCTACCTGGAACTCGAGTGGGCCGCGGACGACATCGCGCGCCGCCTGTCGGGGCGGACCGGCCCCGGCGCGGCCGTAGCCGTGCGCGCACAGCGCTCCTGCATGGCGTCCGCCGCCGTGGTGGGCGCGCTGCGCACCGGGGCGGCGGTGCTGCCGCTGGAGCCCGGACACAACGCGGGGCTGCAGGAGTTCCTGATGCGCGACGCCGGCGCCGAGATGGTCGTCTCGGACGGTGGACTGCTGCGCGACGAGATCCCGGTGGCCAAGGCGGGCCGGTTCGTCATCGCCGTCCGGCCCGAGGTCGCGATGCGCCGCGAGATCCCGCCGTACACGGCCTTCATGGCACTGCCCGTGGGCGGCGATCCGGGGCGGGCGGTGGCCCTGCGGCCGGTGACCCACCTGGACGTGCTGTCGTGGGTGGACAGTTGCGTCCCGATGCTCGAGACGGGCCCGGACGACGTGTGGACGTACTTCCACTCCATGAGCCTGGACCTGGGCATGCGGGAGATGTGGGGGCCGCTGCTGTCGGGCGGGCGGGCCGTCGTCGTGGACCGCGAGACCTCGTCCGACGCGCGCGGGTTCGTCCGGCTGCTGGCCGAGCAGCAGGTGACGGTGGTGACGCAGCTGCCGTCCGCGTTCGCCCGGCTGACCGCGGCCGCGCGCGGGAGCAGCCTGCCGGCGCTGCGTCACGTCCTGCTGGCGGACGAGCAGGTGGACTCCGGCGTACTGGCCGACTGGCGGGCCGCCCGGATCGCGCCGCAGGCCGTCGTACGGGACGTGTCGGGGTCGCCGACCATCCTGTGAAGAGCGCCGCACGTGCGAGAGGGCCCCGTCGGACGAACCGACCGGGGCCCTCTCGCACGTACACGCCCACGAACGCCCTCAGTAGTTCCCGAGGCCGCCGCACACGTTGAGCGCCTGGGCGGTGATGGAGGCGGCCAGATCGGTGGTCAGGTAGCCGACCAACCCCGCCACCTCCGCGGAGGACGAGTAGCGGCCGAGCGGGATCTTGGCCTCGAACTGCTCCTGGATGTACTCCTCGGTGGTGTCCCACGCCTGCGCGTACCCGCTGCGCACTCGGGCCGCCATGGGCGTCTCCACGTAGCCGGGGCAGACCGCGTTGACGGTGGTCCCGGTCATCGCGAGCTCCTTCCCGAGCGACTTGGTGAAGCCGATCACCGCGTGCTTGGAGGCCGAGTAGGGGGCGCCGAGCAACACCCCGTGCTTGCCCGCGGTCGAGGCGATGTTGATGATGCGCCCCCAGGGTTCGGCGCCGAGGCCGCCGCTGGTGAGCACCTCGCGGGTCAGCAGGAACACGCTGTTGAGGTTGGTGTCGATGACGTCGTGCCACAGCTCGTCGGTGATGCCCGCGGTGGCGCCGCCGCCGCTGCGGCCCGCATTGTTGACGAGGATGCTGACGGGCGCTCCGTACGCCGTCACGGTCGCGGCGACCAGCATCTCCACGGCGGCGCGGTCGCGCACGTCGGCGGCCGCGCCCTCCACGGTGAGCCCTTCGGCCCGCAGGTCCTCCACGGTCTGCTTGACCGCGGACTCGGTGCGGGCACAGACGAACACCCGGTGGCCGCGGGCGCCCAGATCCCTGGCGACGGCCAGCCCGATGCCGCTGGTGGCCCCGGTCACCAGCGCCACGGGCCTCTCGGGAGCCTTGCCCATCGCCTTCACCGTCATCGCAATCCTCCATCGCTCGCCTGGACGCGTCGAGCGTGTCTCAGAACACTCGGGCCACGGCAGAAGTGGGATGGAGGAACTTCAGATCAGACCCTGCGCCAGCATCGCGTCCGCCACCCGCTCGAAGCCGGCGAGGTTCGCGCCCGCCACGTAGTCGCCGGAGCGCCCGTAGCGCTCGGCCGTCTCGTACGCCGTGTCGTGGATCCGACGCATGACCCCGGCCAGCTCCTCCTCGACCCGCTCGAACGGCCACGAGGTGCGGGCGGCGTTCTGGCTCATCTCCAGGGCGCTGGTGGCCACCCCGCCCGCGTTCGCGGCCTTCCCGGGGCCGAAGGCAACGCCGGCCGCCTGCAGGACGCGTACCGCCTCGGGCGTGGTCGGCATGTTGGCGCCCTCCGACACCGCCTTCACCCCGCCGCGCACCAGGTTCAGCGCGTCGGCCTCGGTCAGCTCGTTCTGCGTCGCGGACGGCAGCGCCACGTCGCTCGGAACGTCCCAGACGCTGCCGCCGGTGATGTAGCGGGCGGAGCCGCCGCGGCGCTCGGCGTAGTCGCTGACCCGGCCCCGCTCGACCTCCTTGATCTGCTTGAGCAGTTCCAGGTCGAGGCCCTTCTCGTCGATGACGTAGCCGCCGGAGTCCGACACGGTCAGCACGTGCGCGCCCAGCGCCTGCGCCTTCTCGGCGGTGTAGATGGCGACGTTGCCGGAGCCGGACACGGTGACCCGCTGCCCCTCCAGGTCCTCGCCGCGCACCTTGAGCATCTCGCTGGTGAAGAGCACGTTGCCGTAGCCGGTGGCCTCGGTACGCGTCTGGGAGCCGCCCCACCCGATCCCCTTGCCGGTGAGGACACCGGCCTCCCAGCGATTGGTGATGCGCCGGTACTGGCCGAAGAGGTAGCCGATCTCGCGGCCGCCGACGCCGATGTCACCGGCCGGGACGTCGGTGTTCTCACCGAGGTGACGGTGCAGCTCGGTCATGAAGGCCTGGCAGAACCGCATCACTTCGGCATCGGAACGCCCGCGCGGATCGAAGTCGCTGCCACCCTTGCCGCCACCGATCCCCAGCCCGGTCAAGGCGTTCTTGAATATCTGCTCGAACCCGAGGAACTTCACGATCCCGAGGTTCACCGACGGGTGGAAGCGCAGGCCGCCCTTGTACGGGCCGAGCGCGCTGTTGAACTCCACCCGGAAGCCCCGGTTGACCTGCGTACGGCCCTGGTCGTCCTGCCACACCACCCGGAAGAGGATCTGCCGCTCGGGCTCGGCGATCCGCTCCATCACCCTGGCCTCGCGCAGCTCGGGGCGCGCGTCGAAGACCGGCGCGAGCGTCTCCAGCACCTCCCGCACGGCCTGGTGGAACTCCGGCTCCCCGGGGTCACGGCGCTCGATCCGCTGCTCCAGCGCGGCGAGCCAGGCGGTCGTGGTGCGTTCGGTGGTGGTCGTCGACGGCATCAGGGCGGTTCCTCTTCTTTGAGTCCGGGAGATACGTGGGGCTCGACGCGCCCGATGGTGCGCCCCTCCGCTTGAGTCCCGGATGTGCGCGAGCCTCGTCGCGGCCGACCTAAACTCCACCCATGATCACCACCCCCTCCCCGTCGTCCCCCTCTCTCCGGCTGGAACCCGTCACCTCGGCCAACTTCGACACGGTGTGCGCGGTGGAGATCCGAGCGGACCAGAGCCACCTCGTCTCCCCCGTGGTGAAGTCGCTGGCCGAGGCGTACGTCCACGGCGAGGTCGCCCGGCCGCGGGCCATCGTCGACGGCGGTGAGGTGGTCGGCTTCGTCATGGCGTTCCACGACTTCGCCTGGAACCCGGCCGAGGACCCCGCCGACCGGCGCTCGGGCATCTGGCGCCTGAACATCGCCGCCGGCCACCAGGGCAAGGGATACGGCCGCTTCGCCGTGCGGGAGGTCATCGAGGAGATCCGCCGCCGGGGCGGCTCGCAGGCGTACGTCACCTGGCACGCGGGCGAGGGCAGCCCCGAGCAGTTCTACCTGGGCCTGGGCTTCCACCCCACCGGCGAACTCAGCGGCGACCAGCCGGTGGGCGTACTCCCCCTGACAACCTGACCGCCTGACCCCCTGACCTGGAGCTTGGTCGAGGCAGGTCGAGCAATATGATCATATTGCCCCATGCCCACAAGGACCCTCTACTTGCTCTGCTCCGCCGCCCCGCCCGTCTTCGACGTGGCCCACGTGGTCGAGGACGCCCAGTCCCGCGGCTGGGACGTCTGCCTCGGGCTCACCCCGACCGCCGCGCACTGGCTGTCCGGAAACCTCGACGGACTGGCCGCCCTGACCGGGCACCCGGTGCGCTGGCAGTACAAGCTCCCCGGGGAGCCCGACGTATGGCCCTCGGCCGACGCCCTGCTCTTCGCCCCGGCCACCTTCAACTCGGTCAACGCCTGGGCCCTCGGCCTGACCGACCGGTTCGTCGTGGGCGTCGCCGCCGAGGCCGTCGGCAAGGGCACCCCCGTCGTCGCCATGCCCTGCACGAACTCCGCCCTCGCCGCGCACCCCCAGTTCGACCAGTCCCTGAGCGTCCTGCGCACCGCGGGCGTCGACCTCCTCTACGGCGAGGCCGGTTTCACCCCGGGCCCGGCCGGCCCCGACGCCCCGCCCCACTTCCCGTGGCCGCTGGCCCTGGACGCCGTGGACCGCACCGCCGCCCCGGAGTAACCGCACCCGGGGCCCCGACTCCGCTACTCCCCGGTGACCCCGTCGATCGCCTCGCGCAGCAGATCAGCGTGCCCGTTGTGCCGGGCGTACTCCTCGATCATGTGGCCCAGGACATAACGCAAGGAATAGCGCTCCTCCCCGAAAGCCCCCACCACATCCAGCGATTCGGCACCCGCCACGATCACCCGCGACCGCTCGCAGGTGTCTTCCCACACCTTGAACGACTCGGCCGGATCCGCGTCCTCGACGTGGAACTCCGTCCACTCCCCGGCCGCGTTCTTCGGGAAGTAGCCGCGCACGTCCTCGCCGCCCACGATGTTGCGGAACCACCCGCGCTCGACCTCCGCCAGATGCCGCACGAGCCCCAACAGACTCAGCCCGGACGGCGCCACCGCCTTCATCCGCAACTGCTCGGCGGTCAGACCCGCGCACTTCATCATCAGCGTGTCCCGCTGCCACTGCAGCAGGCTGGTCAAGGTGGCACGCTCATCGCCCACCGTAACGGGCCGGGCCCTACCCTCATCGATCATGATCGAACACTATCCATCCCCAATTCCCTGAAGAACGCCCGCACGTCCTCCACCAGCAACTCCGGCACCTCCATGGCGGCAAAGTGCCCGCCCCGGTCGTACGAGGTCCAGCGCACGACGGAGTCGGTCCGCGCGGCCACGTGCCGCAGCGGAATGAAGTTGTCCCGCGGAAAATCGGCCAAGGCCGTGGGCGTCCGCGACACCGACACCGCCTCCCCGGCATACGGAGCATGCGCCCGCTCGTAATAGATCCGCGCAGCGGACCCCACCGTCCCGGTCAGCCAATACAACATGACATTGGTCAGCATCTGGTCCCGGTCGATCGGGCACCGGGGATCACTCCACTCGGCGAACTTCTCCCCGATCCAGGCGAGCAGCCCGACCGGCGAATCGTTCAGCCCGTACGCCAGCGTCTGCGGCCGGGTCGCCTGAATGTCGGCATAGCCCTGCCGCTCACGCGCCCAGACCCGGTACCGCTCCCAAGAGGCCCAGGTCCGTTCCCTCTCCTCCGGGCTCAACGCGGCCAGCTCCTCCTCCCCCGGCTCGGCGGTGGCCCCACCCCCCGGCAGCAAGTTCAGGTGCACCCCGACCACATTCCCCGGCCGCACCCGCCCGAGCTCCCGCGAGACCGCCGCCCCCCAGTCCCCGCCCTGCACCCCGTACCGGTCATACCCGAGCCGCTCCATCAACGTCCCAAAGGCCCGGGCGACCCGCTTGTACTCCCACCCGACCTCGGTCGTCGGCCCGGACAGGGCAAAGCCCGGAATGTGCGGCATCACGAGATGAAAGGCATCCGCAGGATCGCCACCATGCGCCCGAGGATCACTCAACGCCCCGGCCACCTTCTGGAACTCCACGATGGACCCCGGCCACCCATGGGTCATCAACAGCGGCGTAGCACCGGGCTCGGGCGACCGCACGTGCGCGAAATGCACCCGCGCCCCATCGATCTCCGTCACGAACTGCGGCCACTCGTTCAGCCGTTCCTCAGCAGCACGCCAGTCGTATTCCTCGCTCCAATACCGCACGAGCTCCCGCATCTCACCAACCGGAATCCCGTACTCCCACCCCACCCCCTCCAACCCCTCAACCCACCGCACCCGCCCCAACCGCGCCCGCAGGTCATCCAACTCCCCCTGCGCCACATCAAGCCGAAACTCTTCCACCCCAACACCCCTCTCGCTCACACCCCCAACTCAACCACCCCCTCCGCACGGGCCCTCCCCACCCCGCCCTGCACTTGAGGGGCCTCTCCAGCCCGTCCGGCGCTTGAGGACCGGGATCCGGGGCGGAGCCCCACGCCTCTCCAGCCCGTCCGGCGCTTGAGGACCGGGGTCCGGGGCGGAACCCCACGCCTCTCCAGCCCGTCCGGCGCTTGAGGACCGGGGTCCGGGGCGGAGCCCCACGCCTCTCCAGCCCGTCCGGCGCTTGAGGACCGGGGTCTGGGGCGGAGCCCCAGAAACGGAGAAAGGGCGGGGCGGGGACCAGCTCCGCGCAGCGGCACCCCCACCACCCGCAGCACCCGCACCCGCACCGGCACCGGCACCGGCACCGTTAACGGCGTTAACGCCCCCAGCCACCCCACACCCCACCCAGGGCCACCGTTAACGCCGTTAACGCCGTTAACGCCCGCCCTCCCCACCCACTCGCCGAGCAACAAGCAACCCAAGCCCATCCAAGATCCGCTCAAGCCCGAACTCCAACGCCTGCCCGTACCCCCCCTGCTCCGCCGCCGAGGCCACCGCCGCCCCCAGCGCAGGAAACTCCGCCCCCCGCACCCGCATGACCTCCCCCAACATCACCGCAAGCTCCGCATCGGCCCCCACAGCGGCACTCCCACCCCCACCCGCCTCCCCGTCCCCACCCACAGGCCGGCCACCCGCCCGCTCCTGCTCCGCAATCCCCCGCACATGCCCGGCCAGCAACACCACCGCATCCATCGCCTCGGCCCCGCTCAACCCGCACCCGTCCAGCGCGGCGAGCGCCCGTTCCATCCACCCCAACTCCCGCGGCCCCATCACCCGCACCCCGACCGTCGCCTCCAGCAGCCACGGATGCCGCCGGAACCCCGCATACAAATCCCGCGCCCAAACCCCCAGCCGCTCGCGCCACGCACCCCCCACCACGCCGGCCCCAGCCCCACCAACCGCCTCCGGCGGTACCGGCAACGCCGCCTCCACCATCAGCGCAACCAACTCCGCCTTCCCCGGCACGTACCGGTACAGCGCCATCTTCGTGACCGCCAACTCACCGGCCACCCGCTGCATCGACACCGCACCGAGTCCCTCCGCATCGGCGATCCCGATCCCCGCCAGAGCGATCCCGTCGAGCGTGAGCCCCCGCTTCGGCCCCCGCGCGGGCTTGGCCGGCGGCTGCGGCCCCCACAGCAACCTCATCGCCGCGCCCCACTGCTCATCCGCCATTGGATCCATCCCCTTGCGCTCACACAAAAACTGCGTCTACCGTACACACTATTGTTTCAGTATCCACCGGACACAATTAACGGCGTTAACGCCCGGGGGCACCCACCCCCCACACCCACCCACCGACCCACCACCCACCCACCACACCCCCACCCCCAAAACCGTTAACGGCGTTAACGCCGTTAACGCCCCACCCCCTCAGGAGCCCCAAATGCCCCGAACCGTACTCATCTCCGGCGCCGGCATCGCCGGCCCCGCCCTAGCCCACTGGCTCACCCGCCACGGCTTCCACCCCACCGTCGTCGAACTCGCCCCCGCCCTCCGCCCCGGCGGCCAGGCCGTCGACTTCCGCGGCGAGACCCACCTCTCCGTCCTCCACCAGATGGGCGTCCTCGAAGACCTCCGCCGCATCCAGACCGGCGGATCCCCCATGACCTTCGTCGACGCCCACGACAAGCCGCTCCTCCACCTCCCTGCCGAGTTCGCCGGCGGGGACATAGAGGTGCTGCGCGGCGACCTCTCCCGCGTCCTCTACGAGTCCTCCCTCCCCTCCACCGAGTACGTCTTCGGAGACTCGGCCACCTCCCTCACCGAAACCGCCACCGGCGTGCACGTCACCTTCCGCCACGCCCCGCCCCGCACCTTCGACCTCGTCATCGGCGCCGACGGCATCCACTCCCACGTCCGCCGCCTCGCCTTCGGCCCGGAGGCCGACCACGTCACCCACCTCGGCTACTACGCCGCCGGCTGGAGCCTCCCCAACCACCTCGACCTCCGCCCCGGCACCGGCTCCCTCGGCCACAACGCCCCCGGCCGCCTCGCCAGCGTCGGCACGGACCCCACCGACCCCACCCGCGCCCGCGCCTTCTTCGTCTTCGCCTCCCCGGAACTCAGCCACGACCACGACGACACCGAGACCCAAAAGCGCCTCCTCCGCCAGGCCTTCACCGGCCTCCCCTGGCGGGTGGACCAGCTCCTCGACTCCCTCACCGCCGCCGACGACCTCTACTTCGACTCCATCAGCCGCGTCGACGTACCCACCTGGTCGTCCGGCCGGATCGCCCTCCTCGGCGACGCCGCCTGCGGCGCGACCATCGGCGGCATGGGCACCGGCACCGGGATCGTGGCCGCGTACGTCCTGGCAGGCGAACTCGCCCGCTCCCCCGAGGACCACCAGGCCGCCTTCACCCGCTACGAATCGCTCGTACGCCCCTACGCCCAGGGGTGCCAGAAGGGCGGTGACCGTACGGGCCCCTTCCTCGCCCCGGCCTCCAACCTCGGCCTGCGCCTACGCAACGGCCTGCTCAGCCGGCGCCGGATCCTCACCTGGATGCTCAAGGCCGGCAAGCAGACGTCCACGCTCCCCCTCCCCCTCGCCAACCCAGATGCACTCCAGGCAGCGGATGCGGAACACTCTGCCGGGTGATCGTCATAGAGCCCGTCCTGGAGGTTTTCGCTCCTCCCGATTTCACCCTGTGGCCCGTGACCAAGGGCGAGCCGTTCAGCCACCGATACCTGGCACTCGGCGGTCAGCTCAGCTCTACCGAGGTCGGGACAGCGGTGATGCGCATCGCCGAATGCAACGACATCGACCCCGATCCCCACTCCGGCGACGACCGGCCGCCCCGGCCGGCTGACCCGCTCGGATCATTTTCCTCCACGGACTGCTCACCTTCGAGCGCCTCTTCGCGGCCGGCGGCCTGAGGGTCACGGACACCTCCACGGGCGTCACGTCCCTTCCCGGTTGCTGCAGCGGGCTGGAGGACTGGCGCGCCTGGCACACAGTCGCCGACGGCAGCAGCAGCGGACCGGTCATCTCCGGCCACGACCCTGCCCCGGCTGCCGAACTCGTCGGTGACACCGTCCGACTGACCGTCGACCTCGACCTCGACCTCGACCCCGAGCAGAGCAACAGCCCAGTGATCGAGTTTCCGGCCATCGAACTCCGCCGTCTGCTGGGCGGGGTCGAGCGCGACCTGGCCGACTTCCTCGCCCTGGCGGCGGCCTGGGGCCCCAAGCACCTGCACGACCACTCCGCCCCCGTCGTTGCCGCCCTCACCCGCGTTCTCGACCTCGGCTGATCAAGAGAAGCGTTAACGGCGTTAACGCCGTTAACGCCGCTACGCCCACCAAAAAGTACTGGCCGACTGGTTTTTTTCACCTCGACCTGCCTAGATTGGCGCAGCACGCCGCAGCGATCACCGCTCGGACAGGGCAACAAGGCAGGGCCGGCAACAGGGGGAACACGCACGTGGCGAGGGTCAGGCAGCAACGGGCCGAGATCACCCGGCAGGCCATCCTCGACGGCGCGGCCATCGCCTTCGACGCCGCCGGCTTCGGCGGCACCAGCCTCAGCGAGGTCGTCAAGCACGCCGGAGTCACCAAGGGCGCCCTGTACTTCCACTTCCAGTCCAAGGAAGCCCTCGCCCGCACCCTGGTGGACGAGCAGTTCCAGATCTCCTCCGGCATCCCCGCCATCGAGGAGCCGGGCCTCCAGACGGTCATCGACCTCACCCACCAGATGGCGTCCGGGCTGCGCGTCAACGTCCGCGTCCGTGCCGCCATCCGCCTCGTCATCGAGTTCGGCTCGTTCACCGACCCGGACCCGTCCCCCTACAACACCTGGATCGACACCTGCCGAGGCTGTCTGACACCGGCCCAGGCGCGCGGCGACGTACTGCCGTCGCTCGACGTGAACGACCTCTCGACCTTCCTCGTCGGATCGTTCACCGGCATCCAGGTCACCTCGCACGTCCGCACCCACCGCGAGGACCTGCACACCCGGATCACCGACCTGTGGGACTTCCTCCTCCCGGGGATCGTGCCCGCGAGCCGCATTCCCCACTTCGCCCCGGCGGGCTCGCCCGAGTGCCGGGCCGAACTCGGTCTGACGTCCTCCGGCTGACGACGCGTCCAGGGCGGCCTCGCACACGCCGTGGTGAACCACGGGGGTGCTCACTACGGCGTGTGCGAGGCCGCCCTGTCCCGTCCAACGGCTCCTCCCCTCCCCCTCCCCTCTCCTCCTCCCCCACTTCGTTAGCAAAACTCAAGCGTGGCGCCCACGAACACCCTGGAACGTTAGTAAAGTCCCTCTCATGACTTCGCCCTCGTCTCAGAGCGACCGAGAGAAGGTCGTCTCCAAGCTCCCCCCGTGGCTGCGCCAGGAGTTGAAAATCCGCACCGCCCAACTGCGGGTGGACATCCAGGACGCCGTTCACCAGGGGATCGCCCACTGGAGCGCACTCGCCTCCGCTCCCTCCCCCGTCGACACCTCCGGCGCCGAATCGTTCTCCACCTGGCTGCCCGCCGGCCAGTGGGAGTCCTTCCGCGCCGACTCCAAGGACCGGGGCGTCTCCCTCATCCAGGGCCTCGCCCAGGCGGTCCGCCTCTGGCTGGAGCTGAACCCGGCCCCCACGGTCAAGCGCCCCTCCGTGGTCCGCCGCATCATCGTGTGCAACCAGAAGGGCGGAGTCGGCAAGACCGCCATCACCGCCGGCACGGCCGAGGCCCTGGCCGAGGACCCCGCGGCCCTCCACCCGGTCCGCATCGCCCGCCAACTGGCCCGCCTCTCACCCGCCGAGGACGCCCCCGGCACGCCCACCACACACCCCGACCCGACCACAAACACGACCACGAACACCCCCCTGGACCTGGAAGACCTCCCCGGCCTGGGCATGCGCGTCCTGCTGATCGACTTCGACCCCCAGGGCCACCTCACCAAGCAGCTCGGCCAGCAGCCGCTGCCTATCGGCGGCGACAGCCTCACCTGCCACATGGCCGGCGAGGCCAAGGGCCCCCTCAAGGACCTCATCGCGCCCATCGAGCACGACCGGTTCGGGGACCGCCTCCACCTCCTCCCCGCCTGCACGGACGCCTTCCTCCTCGACGTCCGCCTCTCCACGGTCCGCGCCCGCGAGGCCGCCCTCGAACGGGCCCTCGCCCCGGTCGAGTCCGACTACGACGTCATCCTGGTCGACTGCCCGCCGAGCCTCGGCCTCAGCATGGACGCGGCCATCTACTACGGCCGCCGCCGCGACGCCGAACAGCCCGGCGCCTCGGGCGCGCTGATCGTCGTACAGGCGGAGGACTCGTCAGCCGACGCGTACGACCTGCTCACCTCCCAGATCAACGACCTCCGCGACGACCTCAGCCTGGACATCGACTACCTCGGCCTCGTCGTGAACCTCTACGACGGCCGCCGCGGCTACATCGCGACCTCCTCCCTCCAAGCCTGGATGGACATAAAGGACCCCCGCGTGGTCGCCGTGGTCCCCGACCTCAAGGAACAGCGCGAAGCGGTCCGCGTAAAGCAACCCCTCTTCGTCTACGCACCCAAGGGCGACCAGGCAGTAGCCTTCCGCGCCCTCGCCCGGGAGATCTCATGAGCAGCAAGGCAGACAAACTCGGAGTCTCGGCATCCTTCGCGCGGGCCCAGCCGGCCGGGGTGAGCTCCCGCCGCGCGGCCATCGCCGAAGCGACGGGCGCGCCCACCTCCGGCGTGGTCCCCCCGTCCGAGGTTCCCATCGAGGCCCTCGCCCACAACCCCTTCAACCTCCGCGAAGACCTCACGGAACTCGAAGAACTGGCGGCGTCCCTCACCGCCCGAGGCCAACTCCAGCCCCTCGCGGTCGCCACCCGCATGGCCTTCATGGAGGCTCACCCGGGCGCCACCGACGGCCTGGGCCGTGCCCCGTACGTCGTCATCGACGGCAACCGCCGCCTGGCAGCAGCCCACCTGGCCGGCCTGAAAACAATCCACATCCACGTCAACGACGCCCTCTCGGCCTCCTCCTCGGACATCCTCGAATCGGCCCTGATCGCCAACATCCACCGGGTCGACGTGGCCCCCATGGACCAGGCCCGCGCCCTCCAGGAACTCGTCGACGTCCACGGCTCCCAGGCCCAGGTCGCCAAGCGACTCGGCAAGACGGGCGCCTGGGTCTCCCAGCGCCTGGCCCTCCTGAACCTCACCCCCACCCTCCAGGACAAGGTGGAATCGGGCGAGCTCAAGGTGGAACCGGCCCGCCGCATCGGCCGCCTCCCCCAGGAGGCCCAGGAGGCAGCGGCGGACGAATCCCTCAACGCCGTAAATCCCCCCCGCCAACGCACCCACCCCGTTAACGGCGTTAACGCCGTTAACGCCCCGACCTCCACCCCACCCCCCACCACCCCCTCTCCCTCCCCCCGCATCACCATCGCCACGAACTCCCCGGAGACGATCGCGGACGCCCTCACCGCGCACCTCACCCCGGACGACCTCAAGGCCGTCACGGAGCTCCTGATGCTGCGCATCTGAGCCGGGCATCCGAGCCACGCACCCACGCCGGGGGCATTGACGCCGCTAACGCCACCGAAACCGTTAACGCCGTTAACGCCCCCACGTGCGTTTCATGTGCGTTCAGCAGTGCGTTTCACATAGGCTGCCCCCGGAGGTACCCATGCCCAACGAACAAGAGAGCCTCTTCGCAGCGGTCGATGCCCTGCTGGAAGAAGCAGCCGCCAAGGACGCGCTCCCGCACCCGGACGAGCGCAAGCGCCTCCGCGAGGCCGCCGGCCTGAGCCAGGACCAGATCGCCAAGGCCCTCTCGGTCCGCCGCGAAACAGTCACCTCCTGGGAAATCGGCCGCACCGCCCCCCGCCCGCCCAAGCGCGCCGCCTACGCCCGCCTCCTCGAAGGCCTGGCCACCCTCCACCCCATTAACGGCGTTAACACCACCCCACCCCCAACTCCGACCCCGGCATCGACCCCGGGTGCGATCCCGCCCCCGGGGCTGACCCCGATCCCGGATCCGACCCCGGGCCTGACCTCGACCTCGGCCCCAACCCCGGGCCTGACCTCGACCTCGACCTCAGCCCCAACCCCGGCCCCGGATCCGACCCCAAGCCTGACCTCGGCCCCGGCCCCGGGCCTGGCCTCGACCTCGGACCCGACCCCGGCCCCGGATCCGACCCCAAGCCTGACCTCGGCCCCGGCCCCGGGCCTGGCCTCGACCTCGGCCCCAACCCCGGCCCCGGATCCGACCCCAAGCCTGACCTCGGCCCCGACCCCGGTCCCGGTCCCGGTCCCGAGCCTGACCTCGACCTCGGCCTCGGGTCCGACCTCGGCCCCGGCCACGGGCCTGCCCCCGGCTCCAGCTCCAGCTCCAGCTCCAGCTCCAGCAACTGCAACTGCACCCCACACCTCCACCGACCGCGACCCGGCCCCCAACCCGCAGCCCAGTCAGCCCACGCCCGTTAACGCCGTTAACGCTGCCCCCCACCACACCCCCGAACCACAGCCCCACGAGTCCGCCACCCCCAACGGCGTTAACGCCGTCCCCCCTCACACCCCCACGGCGCAGCCCCAACCCCCCGCCCTCCCCACAGCCACCGCCGCAGCCGCAGCGACCGGCACCGGCACCGGCACCGGCACCACCCCAGAGAAACCCCACCCAACACCCGAGGCCGAGCCCCCCGCCCCCACCCATTCCGGCCCCGAGGCGGGTCCCACCCGACCCACCCCCGTTAACGCCGTTAACGCCGTTAACGCCGTTAACGCCACAGAAGCCACACCCACCCCACCCATCCCACCCACCCCACACCCCCAACCCCACCGAACTCCCGGGCCTCAGCCCCACACCCCCACCACACACCCCCACCCGGGGCCTGGGGCGGAGCCCCAGTTTCGGGAAGGGGCGGGTAGGGGAACAGCACCCCACTCCCCCGCCCCCCGCACCACATCCCCCCACCCCCTGGAAGGCAACGGCCCCCTCGCCGTCCTAGACGGCACCGGCCACGCCTACGCCGCCGCTGGCCTCGTCCTGGACCACCCCACCATCGACCTCCCCACCCTCCTCACCTGGGCCCTCACCGAGGCGAACCTCCGCTCCCCCCGCCTCCACCGCAACGGCCGCGACGGCGACCCCCTCCTCGTCCTCACCGCCTCCGCCGTGGAACGGCTCGGCCTCCCCCCGACCCTGGAAGACCGCCGCACCCTCCGCCTCCCCGACAACCACCCCACCCTCCGCCGCCTCGCCAAGAGCAAATGGCAGCTGACCCGCCGCGGCTTCGGCCCCTGGCCCCGCATCTACCGCCCGGCCACCCCCACCACCGGCCGCCAGTGCGTCCAGCTCGCGATCCTCCCCTGGGGCGCCCTCGACCCCCGCGCCTGGGGCGAAGACACCGCCACCCTCCCCGCCCCGGAACTCGCCGCGCTCCTCACCACCTACGCCGCCCGCGTGCTCACCCCCCGCGGCTCCACTGCCGTCACCGGCCTGGAACTCATGACGGCCCTCCGTCCCCCCACCCGCGCCGCCCGCGACGAAGCCACGAACACCTGGGTCTCGGCCCCCGTCCCCGGCTCCCTCACCAGCGCCGTCGACCCCGCTCCCCCGGAGGCCCCCGACGAGCACCCGGTCGTCGCCGCCCTCTACCCCCGCTCCCACCAGCGCACCCCGGACCAGGTCCTCGACGAAGAGGCCTACGACTGGATCCGCGACCCGGAGCTCCTCACGGACGCCGAGTGCGCCCGCACCCACGCCGTCGGCATCGACGTGAACATGGCCTTCGCCGCAGCCGCCAACCGCCTCCCGGTCGGCCTCGGCCCGGCCACCCACACCACAACCCCCCGCTTCGACCCGAAAACCCCCGGCTGCTGGCTGGCGGACCTCTCCACCCTCACCCTCGACCCCCGCCTCCCCAGCCCCTTCACCCCGAACGGCAAGCCCCCGACCGGCCCCGCCTGGTACGCCACCCCGACCCTCGCCTACGCGCAGGAGCTCGGCCACGCCGTCCACCCCACCGAGGCATGGATCCGCAAGGACCACGGCCCGTACCTGGACGCCTGGTACACCCGCCTCCGCGACGCCTACATGGCGACGATGGCGGACCTAGGCGTCACCCCGTCCCTGCCCGAGCCGGACTTCCTCACCGCGATGTCCACCCACAAACAGAACAGCCCCACCACCACAGCAGTCCTCTCCGCGATCAAGTCCACGGTCAAGGGCGGCATCGGCAAGCTCCGCGAACGCCCCCAGGGCGCCGCCTACCGCCCCGGCGAGCCCTGGCCCGCCCTCGAACGCCCCACCTGGCGCCCCGACATCCGCGCCGCCGTCATCTCCACGGCCCGCGTGAACATGCACCGCAAAATGCTGAAGCTCTCCACGACAGGCCTGTACCCCATCGCGGTCCTCTCCGACTGCGCCGTCTACCTCTCCGACGGCCCCAGCCCCCTCGACTTCCTCCCCCGCACCCCCGACGGCAAGCCCCTCCCCGGCGGCTTCCGCCTCGGCGTCAGCCCGGGCATGGTCAAGCACGAGGGCACCCAGCCCCTCCTCTGGGCCGTCCAGATGCTCGACGAACACCTCAACCCCGCCCGCCACATCAAGGGCCACGACGCAGCGGCAGACGGCGAGTAACGCATGTCCGAGATCTCCGACAGCCTCACCAGGGCCGACGAACAGCACTTCACCCGCCCGATCCCCAAATCCGCGGGCGCCCAGGTCCGCTTCCTCGTCAAACAACTCAAATCCACAAAAGCAGTGGCATCAGCCCTGGCCATCTCCCAGCGCACGGTCGAGCGCTACGTCAAGAACGAGATCAAGCAGCCCAAGCCGGCCCTCGCCGCCCGCCTGGAAGCCGAAGTACGCCGCCGCTGGCAGCCCCTGGTCCGCAAGCGCGCCCGCGACAAGGCGGCCCGCACCACCGGCCTCGTCATCGAGACCCGCGCCCGCTTCGGCTTCACCGCGGCCCCCGGCACCACCGACGACGGCCGCATGCGCCGCATCACCCAGCACCTCCCCCCGGAGTACGCGTCCCGCCTCTTCGCCGCCCAGGACGCCGGCGCCGCCGAGTCCCAACTCCGGCAGATCGCGGCCGAAGGCCTCCAGGAGATCTACTTCAAGGACAACGGCGCTCGCGCCACGAGCCTCCTGGTCGAGTTCACGGACATCGACTACGTGGACTTCGCGTTCTGAATCCGAGCAAAACAAGCATGAACGCCCAAGCTTGATCCGCGCGTCACGCGCCGGCCTCGCCCGGAGATGCTGTGTCGGGTGCCGGACGTGTCCAGAGCGTGAGGTCGCTGCTGGTGGCGACGGCGAGAGTGCGTCCGGACGGTGAGAAGCCGGAGGCCCGGAGTTCGGAGTAGTTGGAGTCGAAGATGTGCCACCAACTTTCGCCGTGCGGTCCGTTGTGGGGTATGCCTCCGTCTTCGGACAGCAGGACACGGTGATTCGGCCACTCGGGGCTAACGATCTCCAGGGTCCAGCCGTCCTCGGTGGTGGTGTGCAGGCCGCCCCCGAAGAGTCCCGCGATGTGTACTCGGGTCGCGGCGAGGGGGCCGAGTCCGGGGCAGGAGAGATCCCAAACTGCGTCCGGGATGCTGTCCTCGGGATCACGGTCCCGGGCGATCTTCTCGCCGGTGACGGCGTCAAAGAGCCCGTGGCCATCGACGGAGACCACCATGACCAGGTCTCGGCCATCGTCGGGGGCGAGGGCGAAGCCGATGCCGAGCAGTCCGCCGATGGGGGTGCGCCGGTCCAGGATCCGGCGCCAGGGGGCGGGCGGTGGAATGACGGGGACGGACAGGAACTTCTCTCGGAGTCCCTGCTGGTAGTCAGAGATCAAGGTGCTTCTTCGCTTTCCGCCAGGCCGTCGACCGCCTCAAGACGATGACGGGAATCCTGCCAGATCCACTCGAAGGCGTCCCCCGCCTTCTTGGCAGCAGGCTGCCGTTACTCCGACAACCCGGTGGCGACGACCGGTCGTGGTCGCACCGCGTCGATGACGGCGGCGAGTTGGTCGGCGTGGGCGTCGAGTAGTGCTTTCCGCTCGCGGTAGTGGGGATGCTCGTCCGTCTGTCTGAGCCAGGTGCAGGTGAATCTGCGGTGGTACTTCCAGAGGCGGAAGGCTTCTGGGCCGGCTGCGATGTGCGGAGGGCAGGGGGGAGAAGAAGCACTCGCCCTGGGCGGCCCACGTGGCCCAGAGCAGCGCACCGTGAACGGTCCCTCGCCGCCCCGTCCTGGCGCGGAGCCACACGCCAACCGAAGCACCAAGTCACACGGGGCCCACCGGCAAGAACGACCAGAAAGCTCCCGCCCCACAACAGCCTCAGCGCCCCTGAAAAACCAAAAGGGCCCCTGGTACACCCAGGGACCCTCCAACGCCCTCACAAGCCCGCCCAGACGGCTTCATCACCCCACGGCGTGCAACGTCCTGCGCCGCTTCGACTCCGCAGCCTTCTTCGCGGCCGCCTGAGCGGCCCGCTTCTTCCGCTGCTCGGCCAGCTGGTCCTGATACTCCGCCACCGCCTGGTGGTAGCTGGCGACATACCCCCGCGCGTCGAGCCGCTCATCCGGCGCCATCTCGTTCACGGCGGCAACAGCGTCCTCGAAGGAGTTGTACCCGGCCAGCATGGGGTTGATCTGATACACCCCGTTACGAACCTTCCGCACCAGCTTCGCGAGCTCCAGGCTCCGCAGCGCGGCATTGACGCTCGGCCGGCTCAGCTCCAGCAGCCCGCCCACGGTGGCCTGGTCGATGAGGATCCGCCCGCCCGGCTCGCTCAGCGAACGCAGCTTCAGCAGCACACGGTAGGCCGCAGGCGGGAGGTCGAGGTCGGAGAGAAGCCCGTCGGCGTTGACCGCAGCGAATCGCAAGGTGCTCACTGAGCTGTCCCTTCTTCCGTGCGCTTCGATCGGCTCAGCCGACGTGCAGCGCGCTCTTTGGCCCGTTCGGCCCGCAGTTCCGCGATGGCCTGACGCATGTGATCCAGCGACGGGAAGCGCACCAGGTCAGGCAGGCTCGTATCACTACGAATCTGCGAGATGGTGCTGTGCTGCTCCACCTTCACGAACTCACCCGTCATCTCCGTACCCGGGATGAACTCAGCCACCCGGTAACTGTAGGGCGGGTTGAACTGGTACACACCCCGCCTCACCTTGAAGACGATCCCATGAGACATGACTGTGTGCAGCGCCTCGGACGTCTTTGTCCGGCTGACGTCCAGGATCGTAGCCATCTCCTCCTGGGTAAGAGGAATCCGCCCCCCCGCTCGTTGACACGCGATGAGCAGCAGGATCAGCCTCAACGGCAAGGCTTCCCGGAAGTACTGGGCGATCACCAGGAAGAACTCGAGGCTGTCCATCGAAAACGCGTTTGGCTGACTTTGAGTCCCGTAGAACTCCAGCGGCTTGCGCTCTCCGTCCAGCGTCAGCTTCCGGCTCGGGTACCGCCGGGCGAGACTGTCCAGATCCTTGACCGGAGCCAGCGGCTGACCCCAGGCCGAGATCGCGTCATCAACGGGGAGATCAGGACGCGGCGCGCGCGGCGGACTCGGCCGACGGCGCTGTGGCTCTGATGACACGAGGATGCTCTCCACTTCGTTGATCTGCAGAGGAGAGTATGTCAACAAGGGTGACACAAGTGTCACGCTCGTTGACGTTCGGCGTGTCTTATGTAACCCCACAGGTGACATATCTCAGCCACACCCTCCCCGCCGACCCCCCGCCCCCGCAGGCCCCCAACCAGACCCGGCCCTCCAGCAGTTCGGGGACACATCTCCAGAAAAACGTCAGCCACTCCGACGTTTTAGCCCAAAAACCGTCAGTACCTTTGACGTTTTACGCTCGTTCTGTCCCCCTACCAGCGACAGATCCCCCGAGTTATGTCCCTTCTGAGGGGACATAACTTTCCCCCCGTACCCCCCCTGACCTGCGGCAACGCATCTCCGTACCTTCTATAGGCCGTCCCCTGCCGCGCTGCGCGACCTGAACGCCGTCTCCAACCCGCCCCCAGCCACAACTTCCTGACGTTCCAACACCCAGGAACCAGCCCCTCCACTGGCCAAACACCCCCACCGAAACTGACTCAATCCCGTCTCTATCCACTACCAACTTTGAATCACACTCCTCTGAGCGTTAACGGCGTTAACGCCGTTAACGCTCAGAGGTCCAACAAGCCCAAGACAAAGGAACACCAAGCACCCACCTATCTCCTGGCCATTTCCTCCCAAACAAGCAAATAAGACACCCACGAAGGACATCCTTAGCCCGCCTGCGACACCTTGCTGACCTCTCCGCAGGCAGTGCCCCAGCACACGGCCTGGAGCTCAACTTCCTCGGGGTATCACCAGGCCGCCCTTGAAGTACGCGCCTTCGAGCACAATCAGAGTCGTTCTCTCCTGCTAAAACTCAGCGCCAAAAGAGCAAGTGTTCTTGCCCCATCTGAAGCGCAGGGTCAGAAAGAACAGACCTGAACTAGCGCTTACTCGCGAGGAGTTGGCCCCAACCAACAGCCCGGCCTCCGCCAAGCGCAGCAACGCGGGTACCTTCTTCTCCTTGAGCGCAGCGTAAGGAGAGTCAGCCCAGAGCAAAGCGGAGGGGCTACCGGCCAAAGGCCGGCTTTGGCCCGCGAAGCGGACTCCCCAAGCTCAGCAAGACTGATCCTTACCACTCCTGAAGCGCAGCGTAAGGAACACCAGTCTGGAGGTAAGCCGCGGGCTACCCCCAGGGGCCCGCTCTGCCGGGCAGAGCCCACCTTCCCCAAGCGCAGCAAGGGCGATCCCCGTCCAAACGCTCAGCGCTTGGACACACAGGCCGGAGCGAAGCGGAGGCCCACCGCCTCAAAGGGACAGTGAGACCGGCCTTCCTCCGAGCACAGCAAGACGGGTCTCTGCCCCTCCTTGAGCGCAGCGTAAGGAAGGACAGCCCGGAGCGAAGCGGAGAGGTACCGGCCAAGGGCCGACTCTGGCCCGCGAAGCGGGCCGCCTCCGAGCGCAGCGAGGAGGGTTACTTGGCCCTCTGTAGCGCAGCGTAAGAGGGCCAGGCCAGAGCGCAGCGGAGGCCTACCGCCCGAAGGGGCGGCTTTGGCCTGCGGAGCAGGCCTCCGCCGAGCGCAGCGAGGCGGATCCCCTGCCCAGGCGCGCAGCGCCTGGGGTCAAAAAAAAATCGCGGTGTCGCCGTTCCGGATTTCAGATTTGGGTGTTTAATCAGCTAGGCACAGCGAGTCTTGGTTATTTCGCCGGTATCGTGCTTTCGCGTTTTCGTGCGCCACTT